>NZ_CEVWNY010000007.1:0-55314 GCF_982384815.1 Desulfitobacterium sp.
ATCGACAATCCGTTGTTCTTCATCAGGCAATAATACGGAAATAATGGAATGAAGCATGCGCTTAAACCCAATAAACATTGCTGTGGCACCAAGAACACTGATAAAAAGCCCCATAGGTACAGCGGTGCGAGGAGCTCTTCCGGTCATTCGGTATATCCCCTCCCGAAATTGCAGCTCAAGGTAACCAAGGGCAACCCCGTTATTCATAACAGAGAAGCCGGCCGCAAATAAAAATACCCCAATGACGGCCAGCAAAAACCAGCGCTTGACGCCAAGGTTAGGATAAAGCCATTTTATGGAGGTGGAAAGGGACTTGCTCAGTTTGTAGAACATTTTGATCTATCACCCTTCCGGTTGCGGGCAGCATCCCGATGTTTTACGCTCATATTGTAATTATGCCTCTGCAAAAAGGTCCCAATCCGTTCAGCTATAGCCACCGAACGATGTTGGCCGCCGGTGCAGCCGACACCGATTACCAGGTGCCGTTTCCCTTCTTTAACATAGTACGGGAGAATGAACTCTAACAGGCCTAAGTATTTATCCAAAAACTCTTGAGCAACAGGATTGCTAAAAATATAATCCTGAACTTGCGGATGCTCACCGGTTAGTGGCCGCAGCTCATTGACATAAAAGGGATTGGGCAAAAAGCGTACATCGATAAGCAAATCCACATCCAGAGGGATTGCATATTTAAACCCAAAGGAAATTACAGAAACCGCTAAGGGTCCACTGGTTTGTTCATTTCCAAACAGCTCTGCTACCTGATGGCGTAACTGCTGTGAAGTTAGATTAGAGGTATCAATAATCTTATGGGCTACACCCCGAAGTTCCGTAAGCTTTTGTCGCTCCATCTGAATTCCTTCCAGAATACCCCCACTGGAAGATAGCGGATGGCGCCGCCGGGATTCTTTATAACGCCCCACCAGTACCTCATCGGAAGCCTCTAAGAAAAGAATCTCATATTGAAATCCTTTTGAATGCAAATCTCCCAAAGCCTCCGCTAAAGAAGAGAAGAATTCTCCACCCCGTAAGTCACAGACAATAGCTGCCCGGGTAACCTTGCCCTGAGATTGAGTACATAATTCCGCAAATTTTAAAATGAGAGACGGCGGCAGATTATCCACACAAAAATAACCAAGATCCTCAAGACTTTGCAGGGCCTGTGATTTCCCCGCCCCCGAAAGTCCGGTGATAACCAGCAAACGTACCTGACCGGATTGCATACCTCACTCCCCCTTCGTTCCCCTGTTCATGTGCGAGAAGCTACTTTTTAAGCACCTTTTCCGCCTCAGCTTGTGCTGCAGCCAAGGCATCTTCCGGTGCAGCTCCATTCCAAGCCTTTTGCCAAGCCCGATCTTGCACCGGCATCAGCAGCCCTTCCATAGCGTTTCCGGGCAAGGGCCAAACCTTGGCTAAACTTATCCCCACTTGCCGAAGAATTCCCGATTGAGCTTCCTCCCGACTATAAAAGGAACTGCTGGCCGGAAAACGCTTACCGGCTTTGGCTATAGCAGATTGAGAATCCGGTGATAGGAGTTCCTCCTCGATTAAACTAATCATGGGGCTTAATTGTTCAGTAGATTTAATAGATGAATTGGCGATGCCGATTGTTCTTCCCGCTAAAATATCCCCTTTACCGGCAGTTAGTTGGGTTAGGGGAACACTTCCCCAAGTTAGATCTTTAGGTAATCCCTGAGCCTGGCTTGCCCAAGCAATAGTGTAAGCGGCTTGAGCATTCAGAAAAAGGTTCCACGCATCGGGATCAACTACTAAAAGTCGTCCTTCCTTCCAAGCTAAAAGCTGTTGGAGAAAAACCAAGTTAGCCGGGTCTTGGAAAATAGGCCTACCATTACCGGCAAGTTTTCCGCCCTGAGCCGACCACCAAGGGACTAGGTTTCTGGAATCCAGTGCCGGCAGTGCCAACACTCCTTTAGCAGCAGGAAAGTCCGCCAGACCGGCGGGCAGTGGGGCAAGGTCTGTCCGGTAATAAAATAAGGGAAGGTCGGTGGCCAGGGGATGAGCGTAAGCCTTATCCCCGTAATTAAACTGAGCCGCTAAGCCTAAAAAAGGGTCAGATTTCCCTAAAACCGGGGCCAATGCACCGAGGTGGAAAAGATCGGTTAAGGTCTTGGCGGAAGTGAGAAAGATTTCCGGCCCTTCCCCGCCTGCTTGCGCAAGATATGCGAGATTGGCCATCTTCCCTTCTTCTATATATTTTAGACGAATCAGCACTTCGGGGTGACCATCCATAATTCTTTGGGCCTGCTTACCTAATTCCACCCCTTCAGCCCCCGCTAAAGAGTGCCACACCTCAATTACAGCCGGGGCAGCACCGCCGGGCAGGCCTTGCTGAATATTTTGCCTACAACCCGTCAGAAGAATTGCTACAAGGCCGATCAATACAATAATATGGCGAATTGGCTTTATCGAACCCTTAACCATTAAAAATACTCCTTCTACATCGCTACTAAATAGTAACTTCCATTCTCGCAACTTTCTACTTTGAAAACTCCCCGGCAAGATGCCTTGCCCGTTCACCCCGCTCCTCTGCTATAAAGGTTCACTCTACAAGGCATCCTGCCTATCGTCATGGTCCGATAGTGCGTCAGCGGCATGGCAGGCTACTCTGAAAAACTTCAGGGCTTGCTGTCTAAATCCTTTACTTGGTAGACGTGGGATTTGCCGTTTTTATAGAAGAACAAAATCCATTGTGGTTCGGGATCCTGAAAATATTCTACAGCAGTAGCTCTGGACCATTGTCTACGATCCAGCTGAGAGAATTCAGGGATGTGACGGGCCCATCTTGAATCCTGTTGTATAGATAGCTTTATCTCTGCATAACCTTGGGGAAAATCTCCTTGCGGAGGAAGCAGATATTCCGGGACAGAATTGGGCCGTTCCCAGAGGTAATAATCATATCTCAAGCGCTCCCGCAAAGGTTTCAAGGTTTGCCCTTGGTCAAGATTAGGCTGAGAAAGCTGGGAAGCCATGAACTCCCCTAACTTTTCAAACAGAGCTTTCCCCGACCAATTTTGTTTAAACCAGCCCTGCTTATGCCAATACTCCGCAAACTCATGATAAAAATCAAAAGGAGTAGGGTATTGCCGCACACACCAAGCCACAGTTGTTCTAAATCGACCGGAATTATAATAACGTTCCAGCACCTCTTCCAGACGATGGAGCTTAAGGATCTGCTCATGACTTAAATCTGCTGTCTGCAAAATGGTATAGGGAGGATCCGGACAAAACACTAACCCGTACTCCTCACTCCTTTGGCGTAAACCCGAACCCTTGAGCACCTTAAGAAAACCGAGCTGAAGCATATCCGGTTGAACTTCGTAAACATCATTAAAGGACTTACGGAAGCTTTCCCACCCTTCTTTAGGCAGACCGGCAATTAGATCTAAATGCAAATGGGCCTTATTCATAGCCCGGATCTCTTGAACGTACCTAGCCCAGCGTTCAAAGTGCTGGGGCCGGCAGATTGCGGCGAGGGTCTCCGGATTAGTGGACTGGACCCCAATTTCAAACTGAACCAGGTCTTGAGGATAAGCCCGCAAATACTGAAGCCATTCCTCATCAAGGAGTTCACCGGCCATTTCACAATGGATCCTGATTCCGGCCTCACAGGGATATAGGGCTGCCTCTTCCCTGGCAACATCCAGGATCTTAAAGGAATGCTCCTTATCGGCATTAAAGGTTCGATCCACAAGTTTGATGGTACGGGCTCCACAACGCAAAGCCTGACGCAAGATTTCCCGGAAGCGTTCAATCGGTAGGTATCTTACCCCTTGAAAGGTGGAAGAAAGACAATACCGGCAATTAAAAGGACAGCCTCTGATGGTTTCCACATAGGCAAGACGTCCAGTAAAGTTTTCCTCAGCGCTATAAGGGTTAGGAAGGTCGGCCATGGAAACCTGCGGCCGGGAAGGATTGACGATAATCTCCTGGTTTTGAGGGTTTCGCCAAGCCAACCCGGCAACCTCTGAAAGATCAGTCCCCGTCTGCCAAGTGCGAAGAAGCTCAAGGAAAGTAATCTCCCCTTCCCCCAGGACAACTCCATCAATCTCCGGGTTTTCTTTTAAAAAGGAATTCCCTTCAAAGGAAACCTCAGGACCGCCCACAATAATCTTAGTGTGCAAGGAAATGGGACGCAGCCGCCGGATCACAGCCAAAGTCTCATTAAGGTTCCAAATATAACAGGAAAAGCCAATGACATCTGCCTTGGCTTCATATATCTCTGCCTCAATCCGGTCAACGGGCTCATTTATGGAGAATTCGCGAATTTCTACTTCAGGGAATTCATCCTTGACACTTTCTCTTAAGTACCGTATTGCTAAATTGGTGTGCACATATTTCGCATTGAGAGCTACCAGTAATATTCGCAAAAGGATCGACTCCTCTCCTTTCTAGTATAGCTTTAACTCACTTCTATTGCAATTAGTATGCCAAAGTTTCTCTAAACACACAGCTTTAACAAATTTTAACTAATTTTATTTTGCCTTAAGCATTGCTTTTTCACCCCTGATCACCCACCTGAATACATTAGTTATGGTAAAAAGATGGGATTGAGGTGATAGTATGAGAATTTTACGCAGAGGTTCCAGGGGAAGCGATGTAGCAGAAGTACAATCCCGGTTAAGCGATCTGGGTTATGTACCAGGCCCAATTGATGGCGTTTTCGGTGTGAAGACAGAGGCCGCCGTGATCCGTTTCCAAAGAGACCGGGGATTGGTCCCCGATGGAATTGTCGGGCCCCTTACTTACAATGCTTTATTTCAACCCGGACCACAGCCCGGCTATATTCTCTATACCATTAAAGCAGGAGATACCTTTTACAAGCTTTCCCTGACCTATAGGGTTTCACTAGCGGAAACCCTGGCCGCCAATCCAGGTGCAGATCCCTACCAGTTGCAAATCGGTCAGATAGTAAAGATTCCCAGGACTACAGGGAAAAGGCATACTTTATCGGCCTGGATCCCTTATTGGGTCCAACAAGAGGCCATGGCTGTGGTGCGTCAACATGCCGATCTATTTACCACCCTTTCACCATTTTGGTATGAACCGACACCCACCGGTGATTTAATAACTTATCCTAATGGAGAGGATTCCGCCCTGATTGAATTTGCTCGTTCCCGTGGCATCGAACTTCTCCCCTTGATCGCGAACAACTTTAATCAACAATTGGTCTCCACCATCTTGAACAATCCCTCTATCCGCCAGCGTCACATAACAAATATCGTCAATAAAGTGCGCACTATGAATTATGCCGGTATTGAAATTGATTATGAAAACATCGCCATTGCCGACAGTCAACTCTTCGTTACCTTCCTTGGAGAACTAAAAGCAGCACTAGTTCCTTATAATAAAAAGCTCTACGTTGCTATTCAAGCGAAAACCACGGCCAATCCACTGGGAGAGAGCAGTGCCGGTCACGATTATCCCGGCATCGGCAGTGCGGTGGATGTGGTTCGCCTCATGCTTTATGATTACAGTTGGGAAACTCCGGGGCCGATTGCCCCGGCTAACTGGGTCCGGGAAGTTCTGGACTATGCCATTAGTACCATGCCCCGCTCTAAGCTTGAAGCCGGTCTGCCTACCTATGGTTATGACTGGGGAACCGGCCGAAGCAGTGTTTCCTACGACGCTGCCATCCGCCTTGCCCAGCAACACCAAGCTCAGATTATTGAAGACGCGCAAAACGGACCCCATTTCCACTATACCGATAATAGCGGGGTACTCCATGATGTTTGGTTTACCAATGCCGTAAACTTTAAAACTTACATTGATATAGTCAATGAATATAGCATTCGCGGGATATCGATATGGCACCCCGGCGGGGAGGACCCCCAGATTTATACTGTGATTAGGGATACCCTAGAATAGAAAAACGGAACAACACGGGGGTTGTTCCCTACACATTAAAACGTAGGGAACAGCCCCTGCGCCGTTCCGCTGTTGGTGCAATTATAAACTGCCTTGACCAAGAAGCCACGCGGCTTCTCTTAGCTATAAAACCCACCCGGGAACAGAATTGGTGCTACCTCGGGGGATAATACTCCAAATTCATACCCCTGCTCCTTAAGGAAGTGGATAATTTCGGGCAAAGCTTGGACAGAAGTTTTTTTGCCCGGTGCATCGTGCATCAAAAGAATAATGCGATCCCGACCGGGGACCTGTTCCTTAACATTCCTAATAAGCTTCTCTGTTGAAACTAAAGGTGCAGATGCATCTCCGGTGCTGACGTTCCAGTCATATACCAAGTAATCTTCCTTATCCACTGCATTGTAATAATTGATATGGAAGTTGCCATGGGTACCTCCCGGTGTCCGAATAACCTTGGGCCGGATACCGATTAATTTATAAATCAATTCCTCATTCTTTTTCAGGTTAGCGACAAAGGCTTCAGGTCCCTTATAGATTTCACTGTAGTTATGAGAATAGGTATGATTGCCAATGGCATTACCTTGATCATAAGCCTTTTTTAACAGGTCAGGATACTTCTCGACCTGGGTTCCGATCACGAAAAAGGTAGCATTTACTCCCTCATTCTTAAGAATCTCTAAAATCGGAGCTGTATTCTCCGAAGGCCCATCATCAATAGTCAGGTAGACAATTTTTGACGGCTCCTCCTTAAAAACCCGGCTTTTCATAGCCAGCCCAGGAGCTGTGGGAGGAGTACCGGATAATTCATAAAAGGTGCGCACAGGCGTCCCGATCGGCGCCGGTTCCGGTGATTCGCTTACTGGGTTCCCCTGGGGTTCGGAGGAAGGTATTTCAGTATATACGGGGCCGTCATTCCCCTTTTCGGTGCCTAAGCCTTCTTCCCCGACCAGTCCATCTTGTTCATCCTTTTCATCTTTACCGTCTTCGCTCTCGGCGGATTCATTTTCTGTAGGGGGTTCGACCCCTTCAGCTTGATCACCCTGATTGAAATGAGCTGCATTCACTCTTTTGAAGGATTCTAAAGACATTGTGCTACATCCTGTAAGGATAAGAGTTCCTATTAAAAGTAACACAACCCCGAATTTTCCCCAACTACCATTTTCTTTTGTCATAATATACGCCTCTTTTCTTCTGCCTCATCTCTTTAGTCGATATAGTCCAGTGAGTGCATGAATCCTTCACATTAATAGACGTATATTGATGTTTATTTGTTCTTTCTTTCGGCAGTTTATAAAAATTTAACATTTCTTTTGTAAAACATACTCCTCAATAGCCCTGGCTACTCCATCTTCCTCATTGGAGGCAGTCACTACATCAGCAGCTTCCTTTACCTCTTGACGGGCATTCCCCATGGCAACGCCAAGACCCGCACATCGGATCATCTCAAGATCATTGAGACTATCCCCGATAGCCATTACTTGCTCTTGTTTGATACCTAATCCTTGAGCAAAGCTCAACAAAGTATTGCCTTTATTCACTTCCGGATGATTCATCTCCAGAAAATAGGGCTTGGAGGAAGTCAAATGCAGCTTATTGGGGAACCTGTCTCGAATTTTTTCTCGCCAAATCTCCAGTTCCTCAGGAGGACCGAGGATGATAATCTTCTCGACCCCATCTTTTTCTTCTGCTAATAATTCTTTAAGATCAGCTTCTTCTACGGTCACCCTGGTTTTTTGAGCATAGGCTTCAGACAATTTGTTCATTTTTTGAACATAAACATGATCTTCCCGATAAAGATGAAGATGAGCCCCATGACTCAGTAAGAATTCTACTATTTCCCGGGCCAGCGCCACAGGAATGACCTTACGATAAAGAATCTTGCGGCTTATAGATTCCTGAATCATAGCTCCGTTATAAGTAATAATCGGCACATCCAGCCCTAGCTGTTCGGCATAGAGTCTAGCCGAAGACGGCATTCTACCCGTGGCAAAGGTTACATAAACTCCTTGCTCCCTGGCTTGACGGATAGCCTCAATGACTCGCCGGGAAATAGTTAAATCGTCCCGTAATAACGTATCGTCAAGATCCGTTGCTATAAGCTTGATACTCAATTTACTTCAACTCCTCTATAGGGTAATTCGACAGGCTTAACAAGGAATCCTTTCCTAAGCTATTCTGAAAAACATTATAGTCCGGTCTATAAAAGAAGGTATAAGACAGTCGACTGTCGAATATAACTGTAAATTTTGTTTATTCTGTACTGGGAAAAGGAGGAGAACAATGAACGATGAACGATGAAAATCAAGTAATTCTGAATCATTTCGCGGAGGTTCTGCCATATTTCAACAATTTAATGATAAGCGACTGTAGTGTCGGATTGTCAGACCTAGAAAAACAAATTTTATATATACCGGGAAAGACTTTGGACTTAAAAATACCAAAAGACGCGCCACTCAGGCCCGGAGGTGGGATGTATCGGGCGATTCATGAGGGGCGCCGTGTCGTCTCGAAAGTGGATAAATCGTTATGGGGTGTTACTTTTATTGCTATCGCAACCCCAATTTATAACAGTCAAAAGCAAATAATCGGGGCGGTTGTAGTTAACCAAAATATCGACCAACAAGAGAATCTCAAACATATGGCTAACACCCTCGCAGATAGCATGTCTAGTTTGTCGGCGACAGTTCAGGAGATATCAGCCCAAACTGAAGAGATAGCCGCTGTCTGCACCTCATTATCCCGATTGGTTCAGGAATCTCAAGTCCGTGTCGGTGAAACGGATGAAGTGCTGTCACTGATTAAACGTATCGCGAACCAAACAAATTTACTCGGACTTAATGCTGCAATTGAGGCGGCACGTGTGGGAGAGCAAGGAAGAGGTTTCGGAGTTGTTGCAGAGGAAATTCGGAAGTTAGCAAGTGAGAGTGCCGACTCGATTAAGAAGATTGAAGTAATATTGAATGCGATACAAACTAGAAGTTCGCAGACATCCGTAGAGATGGGGCAAATTGATTCTGCAATCTCGCAAGTTGCTAAGGCGATTGAAGACATTGCTACGGCTGCAACGCAAGCTAATGCGGTTGCATTAGATTTGGATGCGCTGGCTGAGGGATTGAGTAAGAATGAGGAAGAATAGGAAGTGTGAATGGGTAATTCTATGCAAAAGGGGCCAACCTATTGGTTAGCCCCCTTTTCTTGTTAATATCCCACTATATCAAGCTTTTTACCCTATTTTTCGGGTGCCGGTGTGTTACGTTTTAGATACATTCCCTGGTCAAGATTGCCGATATACTTTCCTTCCTTGACAATACATTCTCCACGTAGCAGAACAGTATCAACTTTTCCCTGTAGCTTAGTTTGTTCATAGGGTGTATAGTCTGATTTTTGGGATTGACTTTCCGCAGAAATAACATGTTCGGCTTTCGGATCAAAAATTACGAGATCGGCATCACTTCCCGGTGCGATAGTTCCCTTTTGGGGGTATAAACCAAAGATCTTGGCCGGATTCGTGGAAACTAACTCCACAAAACGGGAAGGATCCATTCCCTTTTCCAACCCAAAGCTATAGATTAAACCAAAGCGATGCTCAATGCCTGGAGCTCCATTAGGAATCTGGCGAAAATCATCTTGGCCCAGCTGCTTATGGGTGGAATAATAAAACCCATTATGATCGGATGAGATGATATCCACAGCTCCATTGAGCATGCCCTGCCAAAGACCGGCGAAATTTTCCGCGCTTCTTAAGGGAGGCGAAAGGACAAACTTGGCGCTTTCGTGACCCTCTAACTCATAGTTTTCTTCTGATAACAGCAAATAGTGGGGGCAGCTTTCCGCATAAACTTTTACCCCTCTTAACTTGGCTTCCTGAACGAGTTGGAGACCTCCAGCTGTACTGATATGGGCAATTAAAGTAGGACATCCGGTTAATTCCGCGATGGTAATGGCTCTGTTGATAGCCTCCGTCTCAGTTAATTCGGGACGGCTTTTGCCATGATAAGCAGGAGAAGTCTTCCCTTGGGACATAAACTCTTTTTGTAAGGTTGCAATGATCTCTTTATTCTCGGCGTGAATTGCGGCTGTACAACCCCTTTTCTTAAGCTCTTTCATCATTTTGAAAAGCTGCCGGTCAGACATAGCAATGGCATTCGCCATGAATAGCTTAAATGAGGTGATACCTTGATCGACTAGAGCATCTAACTCTTCGCCGCCTGTCTCATCGGGTTGCGTGATAATTAGATGGAATCCATAATCGATGGCTGATTGCTTAGCATGATCCTTCCACCGGCTTACGGTCTCTAGCAAGCTATCACCTTTTTCTTGCATAACATAATCCAAGATTGTAGTGGTTCCACCTACGGCAGCCGCGATAGAGTCTGTGTCATAGCCTGCGGAGACACTGCCGTCGCTGCATAACACATCCATATGAATATGAGCATCAATCCCGCCGGGGAAAATATACTTTCCGTTGGCCTCAATGATTTGCTCAGCTTCCACCCTGAGTTCTTTGCCCACGGCAACAATCTTTCCATCCTCAATCAAAATATCCCCAGGAAACTGATCAGAGGCCGTAACAATAATTCCGTTTCTGAGCAGCGTACCTTGCATAATGCTCACTCCTCGCTAACTAGTAATCAAGAATCATCAGTTACTTTATTGATAGCGCGATATTGTTGAGAGTAATATTTCCAGTCATTTTCAATGTGTCTACGGGTTACAGATTCAACACGATAAGGATCTTTCATAGCAAAAGCCTCCACAATGGCCTCATGCTCATTTAAGTAATCCCCCGGTCTCAAATATACTTTAAGCTCCGTATTTCTCGAAAGAATACTCAAAGAGCTAATTTTATCTACAATCTCAATGAGTCTGTTATTTCCACTTATTCGAACAATTTGTTCATGAAACAACGTATTTAACTCTACTACTCGTTCCGAGTCATTGCGCCGGTATGCCGCTTCTGCCTCGTAGACAAGCTGCCTTAGTTCTTCAATTTCTTCATCCTTAATCTTAAGTGCAGCCAGGTATCCGGCGTAAGGCTCAGTAGCGATCCTGCATTGGTAGATCTCCTCGATATCCTCTACATCCATGGGATTGACTACAGTTCCCGAGCCATTATCCATGGTTACTACCAGTCCGTCTTGTTCTAACATGCGTAAAGCTTCCCGGACCGGACTCCGACTGACCTCAAGTTCCTTGGCCAGTTTTTGCTCCAGCAGTCTTTCACCTGGACGGTATTTTCCGGTAAGGATGGATTTCCTTAAAATTTGATAAACCTGTAGATGAAAAGGCATATTCTTAATAACAGCCAAAAGCTCTCACCTCTATTCTGTACATACTTTTTTGCGATGGCACTTTGTCGATAACCTGCCTAGGTTATTAGGCTTTTTAAAGACTCCGGCCTATTCGGAGGTGGGGCGAGTTTCGGCTTTTTCTTTTATACCTTATTTCGCGGCGGCATGCTCCAGCTTTCGTTGCACTCTACACAATGATTTGTAAGCTTACCAATCTCGGAGATCTCGATCTCGACTCTGTCACCCACGTTTAATGTTTTACCATAACCCCCGGGTGTTCCCGTCAGAATAATATCTCCTGGAAGTAAGGTAGTGATATGAGATATAAAGCTAACCAGATATTCGATACCGAAGATTAGATCACGGGTATTTCCTTTTTGTTTTTGCTCACCATTTAGATAAGAAGTAACGGTTAAATCATGAGGATCGATGCCGCTGACTATCCAAGGTCCTAAAGGCAAAAAGGTATCAAAGGACTTGGAACGGCCCCAAAGTCCGTCCGATTTCTGAAGATCTTTTGCCGTTACATCATTGGCTATAGTATATCCCCAGATATACCGATGAGCTTCTTTTGCCGGGACAAGATGAGCTGCTTTCCCGATTACTATGGCCAATTCTGCTTCAAAGTTCAGATGATCTGTCATCGGCCATTTTACAATATTCTCTCCGTTGGCAATGAGGCTTGTGGATGGCTTTAGAAAAAGCAACGGCTCCACCGGCCATTTAGCTCCCGGTTCAAGGATTGTGTCCTTATAATTAAGACCGACACAGACAGCTTTCGTAGGGTTGCAAGGGGCCAATAGCTTAAGCGAGGATAGTTCATGCTCTATTCCGGACTTTTTGAAATTGGGGAATTCCTCACCTATAAGTTCTACAACCGTTTCTCCTTCGACTAATCCAAAGCATATATTATTACCATTTTTAAAACGAACGTACCGCTCCATCAGCGTACCCCCAAATGCAAAATAGGAAACTTAAAAAATAGCTTAAATCAGCGTGTGCGATCTAACACGGCGGTAAGAGCTTCCGGCAATCCTTTGTTCGGCTTCAGAGGAGGTTGGGCGAAACTTCCTTTAACCGCATAGCCGGGATTTAGGGCAATAAGCGATTCGCAATGACGCACAGCACTGGATACACCGTCTACAACAGGAACCGGCAACTGACCTTCAAGACTACGAGCAAGACCGGCTAGAGGAGCTCCCGCCAGTATGATAACGTCGGCACCATCCTTCTCAACTGCCTCAATTGCTAACTCTTTTAAGTGCTCAGCGTGATCTTCCTGTACAGTACCGATATTTCGCAGTGTATCATTCAAAGACCGAATGCTTGCCAGACGCGTTGTCAGATGACTACGTTCGACAGTTTCCAGGTACCATGCCTTAATCCGCGAAGAAATAGCAATAATGGAAAACCGTTGGCCTAAAAGACAGGCCGAAGCTAGAGCAGCTTCCGTCATTCCCACTACCGGAACGTTCAACATTTCTTTGATTCCCAATAGTCCGGGGTCACCAAAAGCGTCAATAATCACACCGTCATATTCACCCTGACGTTCAGCTGCAACGCACGCCGCAGCATACCCACCAATAAGAGCCTCTATACGGGTTTCAATATACTCCACACCAAAAGGTGCAGTTGCGAACATCAATTCAGTTCCCGGAGAAGCTACTCGTCTCGACTCTTGCGCAATCAGGTTGGTTACGCTCTCTGAAATGTTCGGGTTTATGACTAAAATTCGCATTATATTCACTCTCCTTCCCACTTTTAGAAAACTATACTACGTAGTTCCAATTAAAGCCTAATTTTAACGGACCCTGCCCTAGTAAAGTTTCTTCTGCCGGGTCCAACTAACTCCAGTGATTTTTAGAATTTCGCTTTAATTGTTTTTTAACACATCTGCTATTCTTTAGAATTATAAACTCAACGAATCAGGAAAAGCGAGAGCGGCGGGAAATAGGTCACGATCAAGATAACGATAAGAGACACAATGAGAAATGGCCATATTTCACTGACAATTTCTACAAAGGACGCGCCTATTACCTTGGAAGCCATAAAGATTCCCTGTGCGAAAGGCGGGGTGAGGTTGCCTACACTCAGGTTTACAAGGGTAATTGCGCCAAAATGAATAGGATCGATGCCTAGTGCCTTCGCAGGAGGCAGCAAGAGCGGAACTAGAATCAAAATTGCGCAGTTAACCTCCAGGAAGGTTCCCACGAACAGATAAATAATATTGACTAACAACAAATAGATTAATGGGTTGTCAATGTTGCTGGTAACAAACTGAGTCATGGCGGAGGAAACGCCTGCGAGGGTAATGATGCGGCCTGCGGCGTTTGCAAATGCCGCCATGATGACGACTGTACCGGTGGAGAGTGCGGAAGCAATTGCCGACTGCGTCAAGACCGTGGCGTTTGTATTTGATCTGCGCAGAATAAGCCTAAGGACAATGTAGGAAAGTCCATACACAACGGAGACTGCACCCGCCTCAGTGGGGGTAAAAACACCGGAATAAATGCCGCCAAAGATGATGATAGGCATGATAATGGCGGGGAGAGTACTCCAAGTGCTCACCAGCGCCTCACGAATATATTTTGAGGTCGTCAGCCTGGGTACTTCTTCCTTTTTTTCAAAACGGCCAACCTTGAGATAGTTAACAATACTATATAAAACGATAAACAGCAGACCCGCGCCAATGGTCGAAAGCCAAACCTCGGAAATACTTTCGCCCGAAGCGCTGCCGTAGATGATGCCGGGAATACTTGGCGGAATCATGATACCCAAAAATCCGCAGGCAGACAGCAATGCGCCTATATAGGCCTTAGAATAACCGTTTTTCTCCAGTGACGGTCCCATGATACGCCCGATAGCTGAGATGGTAGCCATGGCGGAGCCGGTGATAACACCGAAGGCCGCACTGGCGATAATGGTGACAAGACCTAAGGCCCCACGGAATCTTCCGATGAAGAATCGTATCCAATTAATGAGTGAGTCCGATATTTGCCCATGCTCCATAACCGCACCGGCAAAGATGAACATGGGAATGGCCAAAAAGGGCAGGCTGTCCAGCTGATTGTAAATCGCCTGACTCATCTGGGTTGTAGGGATACCTTTATACGCAAAGGCTGCCGCAGCACCAATACCCATCGCAAAAGCGGCCGGGACGCGCAAAAACAGGCAAAGCCCAAAAAACAGACCAAGAAAAATAAGCAGTGTAGTCATGATTTAGCCCTCCTGTTTCCGGATTTGCTCAGGGATAATGAGATAGCACACGGCGTGGAACAGCATTAGTGCTGAGCAGATATAAACTGAACTCATCGGCACGACCATTCCAACCCCCAAAAACATCGATTGCGTACCTAGCCTAATAACCTTTTCCAGATATTGTCCATAGACAACAAGCAGATAGGCAAGATACCCAATGGTACAGATCACAGCAAACTTTTTAACCGCGTTCAATGCCTTGTTGTATAATTTCTCGTTACCCTTTGTCAGTTTCTCGAGTATGGTGTCGATAAGGTTAATGTCAATGTGCTCCCAATTGTACATGGCTGTCGAAGCACCGAGAAACACCAGCCAAACGAAAGTAAATCTGGCCAGCTCGTCAGCCCACGCGCTCGGAATGAAAAAGACAAAGCGAAAAAGCACGTTGATAAAAAGTACCGCAACAAGAGCGTACATAATAAAGGCAAGAAGATATTTCTCAATAGTGTAGATGAACTTATTAAGCTTCATCAGCATTTTTGCGGCGGTATACAGATTGTTTTTTTCCACAGTATCCTCCTTAGGCCGTGCAGCCTTGCGATTGAACGAGATTGTTATTAGTTGGGGAGCGGGCACAGGATACAGCCTTGACTTGGCCGTATCCTGTGCTAACTGTATTACTTCACACCTACGTTTTTCTGATAAAGTGCATACAGCTCCTTAATGAAGGCCTCATCGTATTTTCCGGATTTAAGGGCTTCCTGCCAGATGACATCAGCGTTTTTGTACATTTCGGCCTTCCATTTGTCATCGGGGACGATGACATTCTTGCCTTCGGCCTTTAACCGCTCAATGAGTTCCTTTTCCTGCTTAAGGAGTTCTGCATTATACCATTCTCTGGCCTTGAGGCCGGCTTCTTTCATAATCTTCTGGTCTTCCGCAGACAAAGTGTCCCAAACCTCTTTAGAGGCGAAGAGATTGACGGTGCCGAAGCCGTAGTTCAGCAAAACGACGCTTTTGAAGGAATCCATCAGCTTAAATTTTTCAAAGAGGACGATGGCATTGTCGGCACCATCTACGGTACCCTGCTGCAGAGCCATCAGAACCTCGGGTGCGGGAATTGCTACAGGCAGAGCACCCATAAGCTCGTACATACGCAGTGCCAAAGGCTGGTTGGGTACGCGAATACGCAAGCCCTTCAGGTCTTCGCTGCTGTTTACAGTCTTGTCCTTAATGCCCAGCGTACGGAAGGAGTTGTCGACGCGGACGACGGAGACAAGCCCACTTTTTGCATACTGCTCATCGGCAAACTTGCCGATAAAGCCATTCATATACACTTCGTCGGCCTGCTCGTGACTGTTAATGAAGAAGGGCAGCTGTGCCCAGTCGGAATTGGGGACGAGGGAGCCTAGCTCGTCAGAACCGCCATTTACAAAATCCAACGTGCCCAGCTGAACGGAGGTGAGGGCCTCGGTGCTGCTACCAATGGAACCGGTGGGGATAAACTCAAACCCGATGCGGCCGCCGGACATCTCAGTGACATTTTTAGCAAATTCCCTCTCCAGCCCTTCAAACAGGTCCACAGCCTGGGTGCTGTTAATACGGTATACTACCTCAGGAGTGCCCGCACCGCCTTTCGCAGGATTTTCCAAACCGCTGCCGGGGGCTTTGCTAGCTCCGCCGCCGCACCCCGTAAGAGTGACAACCGACAGCGCAAATGTCAGCACAATTGCAATCGCTTTTTTGTTCAACTTAAACATGATACTACCCTCTTTCTTGTTATTTGTGATTTGTTCTTCTCTTTTAGATCCTTTTGATTTCTGTTTTGTGTACGGCAGTACAAATTTATATCGTTTCTAGCTTTGAATTGTTTGTCACCCCTTCCTTTATGGTTATTCCTGTCATAATTACGGGTTTTCCTACTGTACTAAAATATGGCGGAAAATTTCTTACACTTTTTTGTCGACGGTGCCCTGTATTCTGATTACAGTATATATTCTGCATATTCAAAAGAAGTCCTCTTTTCTTGCAGAAAATTGTCTAACTTTTTTCTACTTTCCAAATCGGTAATCGGTAGAAATCATATACAAAAAGGACCAGCCTCTTGGCCGGTCCCTTTCAGATTAAAAATGAGCCCGAAATAGTAATCAGGAATCCTACGTTACCTCATTGACCTCGCGATATTGTTGTGAGTAATACTTCCAATCATTTTCAATATGTTTGCGAATCATTAATTCAGCATTTTGAGGATCTTTAAGCAATAAAGCCTCTACAATAGCCTTATGTTCCGTCAAGTAATCCCAAGGTCTTGAATATACCTTAAGCTCTGTATTTCTAGCTAGTATACTCAGGGAACGAATTTTATCGGCGATTTCAATGAGCCTGTTATTTCCACTGATTCGGATGATTTGATCATGAAACATCGTATTTAACTCCACAATCCGTTCCGATTCCCTACGTTCATAGGCTGATTCCGCCTCTTGCACTAACTGCCTAAGTTCTTCAATTTCTTGATCTTTGATCTTAAGAGCTGCTAAATATCCGGCATAGGGTTCTATAGCAATCCGGCATTGATAGATTTCCTCGATATCCTCTACCTCCATGGGATTGACCATGGTTCCCGATCCATTATCCATGGTCACTACCAATCCATCCTGCTCCAACATACGTAACGCTTCCCGAACCGGACTCCGACTGACCTCGAGTTCTTGGGCCAGTTTTTGCTCCAACAGTCGTTCCCCCGGACGATATTTTCCGGTAAGGATTGATTCCCGCAAAATTTGATAAACCTGTAGATGAAAGGGCATAGTCTTAACAACTACCAAGAACGTTCACCTCCTATCCTAGATGTATTTAGTAGACCAATATGCTTCTGCGAGTACCTTGTCGACCGCCTACTTATTTAGGTTATTCGGCCCTTTTCCTGCGACTCCTGCAACAGCAAAAAATTTATTTGCCTAAATCTATATTGGCTGCTCATCGGCAAACAAGCAAATTATTCCCCGAGTATATGCTCATCTTAAGATAATTATACAGTACAAAAGTTGAGCTATTAACTCAACTTTCGTACCACGATTATATTTGTGCATTCGGTTAATTTACCTTAAATACTTCTTTAAAAATTTCCCGGTATAAGACTTAGAGCAAGCAGCGACTTCCTCGGGAGTCCCGGTAATGACCACCCGGCCACCTTTGTTGCCGCCTTCGGGCCCAAGATCGATAAGGTAGTCCGCGGTTTTAATCACATCGAGGTTATGCTCGATGACCAGAACCGTATCCCCACCCTCCACTAGGCGATGGAGAACTTCCAGTAACCGATCTACATCGGCCATATGCAAGCCTGTGGTGGGTTCATCCAGAATATAGATAGTTTTACCGGTGCTGCGGCGGCTAAGCTCCGTAGCCAATTTAATCCGCTGGGCTTCCCCACCGGAAAGGGTGGTAGCCGGTTGACCGAGGCGAATATAGCCCAATCCCACATCCTGGAGGGTTTGCATCTTGCGGAGAATCCTCGGTACCGCTTGGAAAAATTCCACCGCTTCATCTACCGTCATTTCCAGGATCTCCGCAATGCTTTTTCCCTTATACTTAACTTCCAGAGTCTCCCGATTATAACGTTTGCCCCGGCAAACTTCACAGGGGACATAAACATCCGGAAGAAAATGCATTTCGATCTTAATAATGCCGTCGCCTTTGCAGGCCTCACAACGACCGCCTTTGACATTGAAGCTAAAGCGCCCGGTGGTGTAGCCACGCATCTTGGCCTCAGGAGTAAGGGAGAAAAGCTCCCTGATATAATCAAAGACTCCAGTGTAGGTGGCTGGATTAGAGCGCGGCGTCCTGCCGATGGGAGATTGGTCGATATCAATGACCTTATCCAGATGCTCTAAGCCTTCAATACTTTTATAGCTGCCGGCTCGCAGCTTGGTGGCTCGGTTGAGGGTTGTCGCCAAGGTCTTATAGATGATCTCATTGACTAAAGTACTTTTGCCGGAACCGGATACCCCTGTCACTACATTAAAAACACCCAAGGGGATGCGAACATTGATATTTTTAAGATTATTTTCACTGGCTCCTTTAACCTCCAGCCACTTGCCGTTAGGTTGTCTTCGCTCGGCAGGAACGGAAATTTTTCGGGTACCGTTCAGGTATTGACCAGTGATGGAATTAGGATTGGCTTTTATCTCGTTGATGGTTCCTTCTGCAATGATTCGTCCCCCATGAGCTCCTGCTCCAGGACCGATATCAATGATGTGATCTGCCGCCAACATAGTATCTTCATCATGTTCAACCACTAGCAAAGTATTACCCAAGTCTCTTAGACGCTCTAAGGTCCCTAAGAGCTTTTCATTATCTCTCTGATGCAAACCAATGCTGGGTTCATCAAGTACATAGAGAACGCCGGTCAGGCTGGAACCAATCTGGGTAGCCAGGCGTATGCGTTGAGCTTCGCCACCGGAGAGGGTCCCGGCTGCTCGGTGAAGGGTGAGATATTCTAAACCCACATTGATTAAAAATCCTAATCTTTCCCGAATCTCTTTGAGAATTTGACGAGCGATGGTCTCCTCTTTTTCACTGAGTTGAAGCCGATTAATAAACTCCAAGGCTTCAGTGATAGGCAAACGGGTATAATCATCGATAGACAATTCACCTATCTTCACCGCTAAGGCTTCCGGTTTAAGACGTTTTCCTTTACATTCAGGGCAAAGCCGGTCACCCATATATACTTCCATCTCCGAACGGACATAATCGGAAGAGGATTCTTTATAGCGCCGTTCTAGATAAGGAATTACCCCTTCAAAAGGTCCGGAATGAACCTTTGCTTTATCATCGAAAAAACTCATAAACTTAAACTTTATTGGTGTTTCAATTCCATAAAGGAGCCCCTGCCACTGCTCTTGGTCAAGCTCCTCCAAAGGAGTGTCCATCGTAAAGCCGAGAACTTCACTGACAGCCGTCAACAAAGAAGGATAGTAACTGGATTGGGATTTGGCCCAGGGGGCAATGGCCCCTTCTTTGAGGGAAAGTTTTTTATTAGGTATGATTAAATCAACATCAAATTCTAGATTAGATCCCAAACCGGTACAAGTGGGGCAGGCACCGAAGGGACTATTAAAGGAAAACAGACGGGGAGAAACTTCTTCGAGGGCAATACCGCAATCGGGGCAAGCAAAATTCTCACTAAAAAGAATTTCTTTTTCACCGATTATATCCACAAGGACGTTTCCCTCCCCGAGTTTTAAGGATGTTTCCAAGGAGTCGGCCAAACGTACCGCACTTTCGGGTTTTAAGGAAATCCGGTCGATAACCACTTCGATAGAATGTTTTTTATTCTTCTCCAGTTTAATCTCTTCACTTAAATCCCGATTTTCACCATCCACCCGTACCCGGACATAGCCTGCCTTCCGGGCCTCATCCAAAACTTTTACATGCTCGCCCTTTTTCCCTTTTACTAAGGGTGCCAGAATCTGCAGTTTTGTTCGCTCGGGATAGGCCATAACCTCATCCACCATCTGCTGGACCGTTTGTTGGGTGATTTCCCTATCGCATTTCGGGCAATGGGGATGGCCGATCCGGGCAAAGAGCAAACGCAGATAGTCATAGATTTCGGTTACCGTCCCCACAGTAGAGCGAGGGTTGCGATTAGTGGTTTTTTGGTCAATGGAGATGGCTGGGGAAAGCCCTTCAATGTAATCCACATCGGGCTTGTCCATTTGCCCTAGAAACATCCGGGCATAAGAAGATAAGGACTCCACATAGCGGCGTTGACCCTCAGCGTAGATAGTGTCAAAGGCCAGGGAGGACTTCCCGGAGCCGGAAAGTCCCGTAACTACCACCAGCTTGTCCCTGGGGATGTCTACGTTAATATTCTTAAGATTATGGGCGCGGGCGCCCCGGACTTTAATATAATTTTGGGTCATAAGGTCCTCCTCGGTAAAGATTAGGTTTTTGCTTTAGGGTTATGACTTTGTAGATAGTGGATGCCAACTGTTTTATGAAACAAGGAACCTGTCCCCCTGTTTCACCCCTGTTTCATTTCTTCTTGCGGGTGCGGCCTTGGGTGGGGCGCTTGTATTTGTTCTCTTCTCCTTTAAGCTCGATAATGGCATCCCGGATTTCGGCAGCTCGTTCAAAGTCCATATCCCGGGCGGCTAAGCGCATTTCCTGCTCAAGGCTCTTAATAAGCTCGGCCAATTCTTCCGGAGGCATTTTCGGCCCATAGGCGGCTCTCTTTTCCGCGACCTTGGTGGCTTCCGGAGCTTCATAGATTTTCTTGCGAATGGTTTGAGGGATGATGCCCATTTTTTCGTTATGGGCCTGCTGAATAGCCCGGCGGCGATTGGTTTCATCGATCGCTATTTTCATGGATTTCGTAATTTGATCGGCGTACATAATTACTTTACCCTGGGCATTCCGGGCGGCACGACCAATGGTCTGAATCAGAGAACGTTCCGCCCGCAGAAAACCTTCTTTATCAGCATCAAGAATGGCTACTAAGGATACTTCCGGAAGGTCCAAGCCCTCCCGCAGGAGATTGATTCCCACAATAACATCGATTTTTCCTAAGCGCAATTCACGCAGGATCTCTACCCTTTCCAAGGTGGTAATATCAGAGTGAAGATACTTAACCGCCATGTTCAGGTTTTTAAAATAATCGGTTAGATCCTCGGCCATCTTTTTGGTGAGGGTCGTAACAAGAACCCGCTCATCCCGCTCAATCCTTTGGTTGATTTCTCCGATCAGATCGTCAATCTGACCCTTTGTCGGTCTAACCGAAATTTCCGGATCCAATAAGCCGGTGGGGCGGATAATTTGCTCAACGATCTCCGGACAATTCTCTAACTCATAGGGTCCGGGAGTGGCACTGATATAAACCCTTTGGGGAACAAATTTTTCAAACTCAGCGAATTTCAAGGGTCGGTTATCCAAAGCAGAAGGTAATCTAAAACCAAACTCTACCAGAGTGGTTTTTCGGGAACGGTCACCTTCATACATTCCCCGCACTTGAGGTAATGTAACATGGGATTCATCGATCATCATCAAGAAATCCTCAGGGAAAAAGTGCAAGAGGGTATAGGGAGTCTCTCCCGGTTCACGGAAAGTTAAATGTCGCGAGTAATTTTCAATACCGTTACAGAAGCCCATTTCTCGCAGCATCTCTAAGTCATAGCGAGTCCTCTGCTCCAGACGTTGAGCCTCCAGAAGCTTATTTTCGGACTTTAACAGTTTGAGCCGTTCCGCCAATTCTAGCTCGATATTATCTGCTGCCAGGAGCACTTTATCGCGGGCGGTGACATAGTGGGAGTTCGGAAAAATTGAAACATGTTTTCGTTCCCCCAGGATCTCGCCGGTGAGAACATTGATCTCAAAGATATGTTCGATCTCATCACCAAACATTTCGATGCGAACCGCATTTTCACTGGAGCCGGCAGGATAGACTTCCACTACATCCCCGCGAACACGGAAGGTGCCGCGCTGAAAAGCCACATCATTGCGATCATACTGGATGGATATCAACCTTTTTAAAATTTCGTTGCGATCGATTTCTTGTCCTTGGCGTAAGGATACCATCAGATCCCGATACTCTTCCGGAGAGCCTAAACCATAGATACAGGATACACTGGCCACAACAATCACATCGCGGCGTTCAAAGAGTGCCGCAGTGGCTGAGTGGCGTAGCTTTTCAATCTCATCATTGATTGAGGCATCCTTCTCGATATAGGTATCACTGGAGGGAACATAGGCCTCCGGCTGATAATAATCATAATAGCTGACAAAGTATTCAACGGCATTTTCCGGAAAAAACTCTTTAAACTCGCTATAAAGCTGAGCTGCTAAGGTTTTATTATGGGCAAGGATCAAGGTTGGGCGCTGGATTTTTTGAATAATATTGGCCATGGTAAAGGTCTTGCCGGAACCCGTTACCCCCAACAAGGTTTGATGACGGTTGCCCGCCTTTATACTTTGGACCAGAGCATCAATCGCTTGCGGCTGATCCCCGGCCGGCTTGTAAGGGGCATGTAAACAAAACTCCATGTGTGCTCTAATCTCCTTTCATAGCTTCAAATAATTCCAAACTAGATTATAACATTTCTTTCCCGAAAACAAAACAAAAAAGCCGAAAATATGTTCGGCTTTTTTAATATTTTTTGATAACTGTTTTTGGAAATTAACTACTGGTTCCCTTTATTATTTCCTCCGGAACCACTATCACCTTCACCGCTTTTACTGCTATCTTTCTTTCCCTGCTCCTGATCCCCCTGCTGCTTTTGCTGCTGTTCCTGGAGAAGCATTTCCGGTGGAATGGTTCGAACCTGATCATTGGCACTTTTTTCAGTACCTAAAACATTACCTTTTTCGTCTAGATATTCGCGGATAATCTCGGTATGAATCTTTTCCGTAACCTTCTTCACCCCTTGGGGCATTGTACCCCCACCCTGGCCCTGGGAAGAACCGCTTTGGCCCTGCTCCTTACCCTGTTTATCATCACCTGCCGCACCTTTATTGCCATTGCCTTTATCCTCTTTACTCTTATCTTCTTTGTTCTTATCTTTGGATTCTTCTTTTTTCTGTTCCAGTTCCTTTCGGGCTTCCGCAGCCTTCGTATAGCTTTTTTGAATCAAGGCAAGATTTTCGGAAGTTACGGTTTTAACAGGGATAATTTTGGCTGCTACTTCCCCTTTGTCGCCGGTTATGGATTCGTTGATTTCTAAAGATTGCTTATCCATGAGTTTTTGTGCCCATTGGAAGGCATTAACACCTTGTACATAGGGTGCTGTATCAATATCTGCTATTTGGCCGCCGGCGGCAATCCGCTTAAGTGAGTTGGGATTGGCTTGTCCACCCATTAGTTGAATCTTTTCATTCAGTTTCATAGACTTTAGCAGCTCATAAGCTTGAGCAGCTAATTTCTCATTCTGGGCACAGACGACTTTTACCCGGCCGGAATTCTTCTGTAGGTATTCCATCAGTCCTTGAACAGCAATTGTTTCCGATTCCGGCGGGTTAGTAATGCTATGTACAGTAAGCTTTGGATTATTGCCTATCTCCCGGCGAAAGGATGCTAAGGTCAACTGAGCCACCGGGTCATCAGCCTCACCTTGTAAATAAACAACTTCTCCTTCGGAGACCCTGCCTTTAACTTGTTGGGCCATTAAATTCCCCACTTGTTCCGGGTCAGGTAAAATAATCCCTTTAGCCTTAACATCAGAAGGTAGCCCGTTTAAGGCGAGAATCGGAATTTTATCCCCATCGGCGTTTTTGAGAGTAGACTTTTCTCCTGCCTGGTATATAAGAACTTTCGCATCCTTGAGAGCATCTGCACTCCCTTGGTCCTTTTTAGTTAAGACTTTAACCTCCAGATCTTCTTTCTCCGCCATTTCTTGGATGCCTAATAAAAACATGTCTTTGTTCGGATCCTCCTCGTTAAGGGCTACCGCAATAATTTTCTTCTCCTCTTTTGAGGAGGATTTGCTTGAAGTCTTTTCTTTATTGCCTGTTAGGTTGCCGATTAAACTCTGAAAATTACAGCCGGTTAATATTAGGCACACGAGCAACAACATTACGATCCCAAATATTTTTTTCATGGAGCACGCTCCTTTCCGCCGTGAAAAAAGATCCTTTACCGTGTTTAGAACGACACCATATGTTGCATGTCATACTGAGCGATCAGTGAAGTATCTTGACCCCAAAATCTTACTGCAATCTAAATAAGCAAAAAGCACCCTTTGTTGGTGCTTTTCATAGCTATAAATTATTCTTCCCTTGATATAAAGAAATATGAAAGCTAAATGTTGTAAAACTTAATCACTTTTACGAATCCTTTTTGTTCATATCTTTCAATATAGAACTCAATAAGTCTACTTTCATTTTATCTACTTGATCAAAATCAACTGTTTCGGTGTATAGGGATTTTAACTGATCCCGTGAGGTTTGGGTTTCAAGAAGTGCTTCCTTTAAGAAAGTGCTGAAGGGGCGGCCCAGGCCTTGGTCCCCAAGGCACTCCGGGTCTCCTTGCCATATCGCTAATTTTCTCTCTGGAAATACAATCCCCAAAATTTCATCAGGATAAAGTGGGTGTAAAACAATATCGATAACCTGCCCCAGTTGCTCAGCCTCATTTAAGACCCATTCCATCGCTTCATAGGCTTCCTCACCGTCGAAACGAATCTGGTCAAAGTCTGCTAAAAAATATGGAGCAAGGTTCAGCCAGTCGGCCGTAGTAATGCCATGGAGAAAAAAAGATTGAACAGCACTTTTTTGAATTTTTTTCAAGGCATCTTGGGCCTTACTCCAGGGTCCTTTAGCCTCTTTAAATAAATTTAACCCGTGAAGCTTCGGCAGCCAGGGTTTACCACTCTCACTAGCGCCCTGGTGATAGTGCTTTTCCCGTAATCTTTCCCCAAACTCTTCGGCAAGTATTTCACCCACCTGCTGCTGACTTTTTTTAAGTTTACCTTCCAGATTGAGAATCCTTTGTCTTTTTTGCCCTAGTTTCTTTAAATCACAGACTTTGCTAAAATCCACAAAGTGTTCGACCAGCCCCGGGGCACGCCAGTAGAGCGGCGTAGTTTCATAGGAATCAAGCAATGCCCAGTTGGTTCGGCGAATTAATACCCCCGCCATGGAATCCGGATCCCACGCAGAACGTAGGAAGTCTACCTCGTATCCACGATCAAGGAGATCCAACCCAATCATTTTGATCAAGGTAGATTTCCCTGTTCCCGGTCCACCTATTAGGACATAAGTTCGTTCCCATTCTGACATCATGTTGGGCAGAAGCGATATGTAACCGCGATTGGTTATTCCCTCTGCAAAGTAATGCCGCCCATTGGGTTTATTCGCCATGTCCTTCCCCCCTGAAAATATGCTTGCCGTGTAGTGTATGCAAAAAGGTGCTCAGGGGTCACACAACCGCAAATAAATGAGACAAGGGACCTGTTCACCTGTTCCCTTGTCTCAAAGCATTATATATGCTGTTTTATTTTATTTGCTGACGCAGTACTTTAACTGCTTCCGTAAGCTGTGTGTCGAATTTAGAGGTTGTAGGGGTTAGAGTTGCTTCTTCTCCTTTTTTCAATTCCACTTTAACATCCGGCTCAATACCCTTTTTATGAATATCTATTTTGTTAGGGGTAAGATACTTAGCGGTAGTCAGCTTCACACTGGTTCCACTGTCCAGTTGGTAAATGGTCTGGACGATACCTTTACCAAAGGTTTTTACGCCAACTAAAGTTCCGGTGCCCCGGTCTCTAATAGCTCCGGAAACAATTTCCGCAGCGGAAGCACTTTCTTCGTTAACTAAAACCACAAAAGGAATGCCTAAATAGTTACTCTCGGAAGCCTTGGTTATGGTATTGCCGCTTTTATCCACGATATAGACGATGGGGCCCGGTTGAACAAAATAACTGGCCACACCTACGGCGGATTCTAATTCTCCCCCATGGTTATAGCGGAGATCAAGGATTATCCCTTTATATCTATCAATCTTCATATTCTTCAATACTTCGTTCAGTTCAAGGGCCGTATTGGAGGAAAACTGGGAAATACCTATGTAAGCGATATCCGGGTTTCCAGGAAGAGTAAGCCCTTCAACGGTTGGAACCGCAATATTTTCCCGAGTTAGAGGAACGGTTACATTTTGTTTGGTGCTTTCTCGATAAACCACTAGGGTTACTTTAGTCCCAGGTTCCCCGCGCATTAAGGAGACTGCTTTGTCTTGATCTATAGTGGCAGCATCCACGTCATCGATCTTCACAATTATATCTCCGGGTTGGAGCCCGGCCTTAGCAGCAGGGGTATTCTTGATGGGTCTTAAAACTACAAGCTTTTGGGGATCTTTTAAACTTAAGATAATCCCTACCCCACCGAATTTTCCTTCAATTTGCTGCATTAGCTCCTCATTTTCTTTGGCATTCATATAGACTGAGTAGGGGTCCCCGAGGGAGTCTACAATTCCTTTGGTTGCTCCATCAATCAAAGTGCCTGCCGACACATCTTCTAAATAATCACTTTTTATTAGTTGGACAACCCGAGCAAAACGCCCGACATGGTCAAGATTTGTTAGGATGAATCCTCCAACAATTGTCGTAAAAAGCAAACTTACAATGACCAAAACCCAGCCCAGGTTTTTTAAATATTCTTTCCATCTACTCTCCCGCAAACCCATACCCCTTCCTACGCTGATCTCCCAATTTTTAAGCTGTTTGCTTGGGACGCTGTCTAACCATTGACTCATCTCTTAATTCGGCAGGAGATAAGTGGCGGTTCTTTTGCTATTATATGCCTATCCACCTCAAGACATACTTATTTATAAAATTGCATAGGATCCGTTGACTCACCATTGACCCGGACTTCAAAGTGCAGGTGGGCACCGGTACTCCAACCGGTAGAACCAACATAGGAAATTACATCTCCGGCCTTCACCATATCGCCAACCTTGACACCCAGCTTGGAGTTATGGCCATAGAGAGTAGTATAGCCGCCACCATGGTCGATAATCACGGCGTTACCGTAGGCACCATACCAGCCCGCCATAATAACTTCGCCATTTCCGGCAGCCAGGACTTTGGTACCGCTAGGGGCTGGTAAGTCTGTTCCCGTATGCAAGCTCTTCTTCTTGGTAATCGGGTGAATCCGCCAACCATAAGCGTCGCTCACCTCATAATGCCCGGGCAAGGGATAGGTATTAATTGTCCCATGAACTACTCCGGAATTAGACGTAAGTTTACGGATTTTATCGGCGATGGCCTTGGAATCCGCTTCCATCTGAGCAATTTGATCAAAAATATCATTTTGCGCTTTTTTATTAGTATTGAGTGCGGCTTGATGTTCCCGATTCTTCGCGTCAAGTTCGGCCTTTGCTTGTTCAGCTTCCGCTTTTAGCTTGGCTACTTCGTCCCGGTGAGCTTGCAAGGCCTTGGTTTCCTCTTCAATCCGTGCTTTTTCCTCACTAATATCGGTGAGGATCTTTTGATCGTTAGCCACCAAGCGATTAAAATACTCTAAACGAGTGATAAAATCGCTTAAACTCTCTGCTTCTAAAACGATCTCCAAATAGCTGACCTGACCGGTCTGATAAATTTCCTTAACGCGCTTGCGCAATACCTCTTGGCGATGAGCCAGCGCTTCCTCTCGTTCTTTCAGTGCCTGTTCAGAAAGAGCAACGGCCTCCACCGCTTGACTATAGGCCACTTCCTTAGCCTTCAAGGTGTTCTGGGCCACGGCAATTTGCGTGGATAAATCCTTAATTTGTTTCTGCAGCTTATCCGCTGTATAGGTCAGCTTATTTAACTCACTTCGCGCCTGTTCTTCCCGCTGCTGCAAATTTTTTTGTTCCTTAATCGCATCTTCCAGCTCATCTGCCTGGAGTGGAATAACCGAGCCGCCAAGCAACACAGTTGTAAGCAAAAGGGCAACAGCCCCTTTTCTTTTGTACATACTCCTTCCTCCTTCTTAAAAACTCAAAAAGAATTCATACTTTTAGAAATCTGCGCAAGGAAATGACGCTGCCGATTGCCCCTATTCCCATGCCAACTAAGATTAATGTGCCCAGGACCTTCCAGATCATCATTGATTCATTAACAACGGGCATAAAGGTCAAAGTTGCTTGGATGTATTGGGCAAGCCAATCATAACCAAACCCGACAATTAAAATGGCAAAGAGTCCCCCGACCAATCCTAAAATTATTCCTTCAAGGACAAAGGGCCAGCGAATAAAGGCATTGCTCGCTCCTACCAGACGCATTATTTCAATCTCTTTACGGCGAGAAAACACATTCATCTTGATATTCAGAGAAATTAGGATAATAGATGCCACCGCAAAAATTATTACAATTGTCATTCCCGCCCAGCGCAGCCAATTGGTAAATTTCAACAGAGGTTCAATTATGTCCTTACCATAAACCACATTGTCCACACCGGTTAGCTTAGTAATTCTATCCGCCACCTCTTGAACCTGCCGAGGGTCTACTACATGAACTGTGTACTTATCAGGAAAAGGGTTAGTGTCCCCTAAGTCAGAAACAATCGAAGTGGATTTCGTGGACTTGGCAAAGTTCCGCAAGGCCTGTTCCTTAGGGACAAGCTCAATTGACTCTACCCCGTCTAAACCTTTCAGCTTTTCCCCTAAAGCTGCAACCTTATCCTGAGTTAAATCGTCTTGGGCAAAGACCGCAATTTCTAATTCAGATTCAAAATCACTGGCTAGATTTGAAGCATTAAGCAAAAAGAAAACCGAAGCTCCTAAGATGATCAATGAAATCATAACTGTAAGCACAGATGCAAGGCTTAACCACAGGTTTCTGCGAATAGAATTGCCCACTTCGCAGAATATGTATTCCACAGAATTAAATGCCATAGCCATATGCCCCCTGCTTCTCGTCCCGGGCAACCTTACCCTCTTCAATAGCTATGACACGTTTCTGCATTTGGTCGACAATATCGCGAGCATGGGTAGCCATAACAATGGTTGTTCCCCTGCGGTTAATATTGTAGAGCAGCTCCATTATCTCCCAGGCAGTCTCCGAATCCAAGTTTCCCGTGGGTTCGTCCGCTACCAAGAGAGCCGGATTATTAACAATTGCTCTCGCCACGGCGACCCTTTGCTGTTCCCCGCCGGATAATTCATGAGGAAAAGCCTTCTCTTTATGAGCTAAACCAACCAGCTCCAAAATCTTCTTAGTCCGGATCTTGACCTCTTTTCTACCTACACCGATTACTTCCAAGGCAAAGGCTACATTTTCATAGGCTGTTTTATTGGGAAGGAGCCGAAAATCCTGAAAAATAACTCCTATGTCTCTACGAAACTTGGGAACCTCGCGATCCCGCATCCGAATCATATTTCTGCCATTCATAACTACTTGACCACGGGTTGGCAATTCCTCACGATAGAGCAAACGAATAAGGGTTGATTTACCTGCCCCGCTAGGTCCCACCAGAAAAATGAACTCCCCATTGTCAATTTTTAGACTAATATCGACAAGGGCTCTGGCACCGTTCGGATAAATTTTTGATACATTCGTCAATTGGATCATTATTACCCTAGCCCTCCTTGAATTTTGCCCAGCTCTTTATCCAAACCATTTAGTTTATTCGACATTGGGTAGGGATTTCCTGTTATAAAATCGAATACTCGACTAAAAACTTGCCATTCGTGGTAAGTTGGCGGACTGCTCCAAAAATGACCATGTTCCTATGCAGGATTAGGACAGTCCCTCCGCGAAGGTGTTAGGTACTCAATTTGATTTTAAGGAGTGTAATCTACGGCTATGAAAAATCCCTGTGGTACTACGAAAGCCAATATTTTAGCACAAAGTTCGGTCCAAGGCATTCCTTTATATTTTGGAACCGGGGTTAACCCCGTTAATTCCCCGGCCCAATTTTTCGTTGCTTGGGGAAAAAATGCTTTACGTGATGGCCTAATTCGTACTTTTAACCACGAAACTACCGAGGATGGATTTCTCTGGTTTATTGATGAGGATGAGGCTGAGGAGAAATTTTTGACACTACAAAGGGTCCTTAGTCAACAAAAATAAAAAGCACTCCTATAAGTGCTTGCCCTGGAAAAGATTCTTCGCACATGCTCAGGATGACAGGTACAAAAAAAGCAGGGAATTGCCCCTGTGCAATTCCGAAAGGGAAGATTATCCCCCATTCGGAACGACACAGAGGTCGTTCCCTACAAGCAATACAAATAAAATGAAACAAGGGACCTGTCCCCTTGTTTCACAGGGGGCGTTCCCTACTTTTTGGCTATGACTGCTCGAACAGCTTCAATTACTTCCTTCTTTGTTAGGCCATACTTCTCTAATAATTCGAGAGGACGCCCGGATTCGCCGAAGGTATCCATAATACCGACCCGGAGCATCGGGGTGGGAGCATTTTCCCCTAAAACTTCTGCCACGGCACTGCCCAAACCGCCGATGATATTGTGTTCTTCGGCAGTAACTACGGCACCGGTCTTCTTGGCATAAGCAATAATGGTGTCCTTATCTAGGGGTTTTACAGAGGCCACATTGACTACAGCTACGTTAATTCCCTCCTGCTCTAGTTCCTGGGCAGCTTCTAAAGCAGCATTTACCATAACTCCATTAGCAAAAATTACGCTGTGTTCCCCTTCCCGGAGGACATTGGCCTTGCCGATCTCAAATTTATAATTTTCGTCAAATAAAAGAGGAACATCCAAACGCCCCATCCGAATATAGACCGGTCCCTCGTACTGAGCAGATGCTATAATAGCCTGACGGGTTTCTTCGCCATCAGCGGGAACCAAAACAGTCATATTGGGAAGGGCCCGCATAATCGCTACATCTTCCACCGCTTGGTGAGACCCTCCGTCTTCTCCGACAGTTACTCCCGCATGGGTGGCAGCAATCTTCACATTTAACTTAGGATAAGCAATGGAATTGCGAATTTGTTCAAAGGCTCGTCCGGTAGCAAAAACGGCAAAAGTACTGGCGAAAGGAATTTTTCCAGTGGTAGCTAACCCGGCAGCAGTCCCCATCAGATTTGCTTCGGCGATTCCCATATTAAAGAACCGTTCCGGATAATGTTTGGCAAAATCAGCAGTCTTAGTGGATTTGGATAAATCGGCATCAAGTACCACAATATCTTTGTTCTCTTCTCCTAAAGCCACTAAAGCCTTCCCGTAGGCTTCCCGTGTTGCTTGTTTAATCAAGGTGAGCCGCCTCCTCTCTTAATTCCTTCAGGGCTTCTTCAGCTTGTTCTGCATTAGGCGCGTTGCCATGCCAGCCTACTTGGTTTTCCATAAAGGATACCCCTTTACCCTTAATGGTCTTGGCAATGAGGATAGTCGGCTTTCCCTTTACTTCTTTGGCTTCAGCGAAGCCGGCCAAAAGGCCGGCCATATCATGACCGTCCACCTCAATTACATGCCAACCGAAGGCCCGCCACTTATCAGGTAAAGGATCGGAGGACATAACATTTTCCGTGGTACCATCAATTTGTAAACCATTATAATCAAGAATGGCAGTTACATTGTCCAGCTTGTAATGAGCGGCGGCCATAGCGGCCTCCCACACTTGGCCTTCTGCCATTTCACCATCACCTAAGAGCACATAGACCCGAAAATCTTTTTTATCCAGTTTTCCTGCCAAAGCCATGCCATTAGCAGCCGATAACCCCTGTCCTAAAGATCCTGTAGACATATCTACCCCAGGCACCTTTTTCATATCGGGGTGACCCTGTAGAATCCGGCCGGTTTGCCGCAATCCGAGTATTTCCTCTTTGGGGAAAAATCCTTTTTCCGCCAAAGCCGCGTAGAGAACCGGAGCAGCGTGGCCCTTCGCTAAAACAAAGCGGTCCCGATCAGGCCATTGGGGTTCCTCCGGTTTAACTCTCATTTCCTGAAAATACAATACGGCGAGTACGTCTGCAGAAGATAAACTACCGCCGGGATGACCGGATTTGGCCGGCAAAAGCATCGTTATAATATCTTGACGTATTTGATTAGCCTGGCGTTTCAAATCAAGAACGTTCACGAGAATCCCTCCTCTAAATTCATTGTCATATTAATAAAGAGAACCGGCTAAGGAGCCATCCCTAGTGCGGTAAAGTATAAGTCTTCTTTATTATCCCATATAATGGGCGAAAAACTCGTTTTACAACAGTGCATTCAATAACTACTGAAAAGCGTATATGTTATCTGTCATCCTGAACAGAGTGAAGGCTCTTCTCAGGAGGACATTGGAATAAGGCTTGGCTCTTTACGCCAAGCCTTATCTTCTTATTTTAAGGTTTTAGTTTTCTGTAGATAGGCAGCGATAAATTCATCGATCTCCCCATCCATAACTGCACCCGTATTGGCTGTCTCCTCATTGGTTCGATGATCCTTAACCATATTGTAAGGATGGAAGACATAAGAGCGAATCTGGCTTCCCCAAGCTATTTCCTGCTGTTCGCCGCGAATCTCGGAAATTTCCTCCTCCTGCTGCTTACGTTTAAGCTCCAAAAGTTTGGCTTGCAAAATCCGCATACAGTAAGCTCTATTCTGGATTTGGGAACGCTCACTTTGGGACTGAACCACAACCCCGGTGGGTAAGTGCGTGATTCGCACAGCGGAATCAGTCTTATTGACGTGCTGACCACCGGCTCCCCCGGAACGGTAGGTGTCAACTTTAAGCTCCTCCGGCGGAATAGGAATTTCTTCGCTGTCATTCATAACCTCCGGAATAACATCCACAGATGCAAAGGAGGTGTGGCGCCGTCCCGAAGCGTCGAAAGGTGAAATTCGCACCAGGCGATGGACCCCTTTTTCAGCTTTTAAATAGCCATAAGCATTTTCCCCCGAGAAGGAAAGGGTAGCACTCTTTACCCCCGCCTCATCCCCCGGTAAGAAATCCATGGTTTCGACCTTATAGCCGTGGCGTTCACCATAACGGATATACATCCGGTAGAGCATGGAGACCCAATCTTGGGCCTCGGTCCCCCCTGCTCCCGCATGAAGGGTCAGAATGGCATTATTCCGGTCATAGGTGCCGCTTAAAAGAATCTCCAGTTCTAAGATTCCGAGATGTTCCTTAAGGATCTTAATCCCTTCTTCAAGCTCCGGCTCTAAGGATTCATCTTTTTCCTCCACAGCCAACTGATAGAGGGTTAGCAGATCATCTAACTGTTGTTGTGAAGTGTAATAGGTTTTTACTTTTTCCTGCTGGTAAGAAAGCTCCTGCATAATCTTTTGCGCAGATTCCGGGTCATCCCAAAAATCCGGTCGTTGCAGTTCGATTTCTAATACACTGATTTTATCCTCACGCTGAGGGACGTCAAAGAGAGACCCTCAAATCTGCCAAGCGCGCTTCTAAGCTTTCCAGTTCTTTTTTCCACTCAAAAATCACTTAACTTTCACCACCTGAGTAATCTAACACCAACTAAAATTTATTCCGCCCCGCAGCATTTTTTATATTTTTTGCCGCTACCACAGGGACAAGGATCATTACGCCCGATCTGAGGGCCTTCATTATGAACAGGACGAGCTGCTTGTTCCTCATCCCGGTTAGTCCGGACACGTTGAGGCTCTTCCGGTTGCTGCTCCGTCACCTGGGGAGTTACCCTCATGATATAGCGAATGGCATCTTCTTGGATGGAGCTGATCATGCCCTGGAACATATCGTAGGCCTCACGGCGATATTCCACCAAAGGATTCTTTTGCCCATAAGCTCTAAGCCCGATGCCCTCCCGGAGCATATCCATAGCATCCAGGTGATCCATCCACTTTTTATCCACCACTTGCAGCATAACTGCCCGCTCGATTTCCCGCATAAGCTCTTCGCCGAAGGCGGTTTCCCGAGTTTTGTAGTGTTCCCGGGCTTTTTCCAGAAGCATCTCCGCAATTTCGTCTTTTTCCATATTAGCTACTTGATCGGCAGTAATATCATGGTTGGGCAAGAAGAGGTTTTCTACATACTCCAAGAAGCTATTCAGATCCCACTCCTCCGGGTAAGGGCTTTGGGCACTGAACATATCAACAGTTTCCCGTACGACTTTTTCCAGCATATCTTCAATGCTTTCCTTAATGTTCCCGCCCTTAAGAACTTGGAGACGTTGAGCATAAATTACTTCACGCTGGAGGTTCATGACATCGTCATAATCCAGGACGTGTTTCCGAATTTCAAAGTTCCGATTTTCCACACGCCGTTGGGCGGTTTCAACAGAACGGGAGATCATCTTAGAAGTAATGGGAACAGAATCATCCATACCCAATTTATCCATCATGCCCATAATGTTTTCCGCACCGAAGAGGCGCATGAGGTCATCCTCAAGAGAGAGGAAGAATTGAGAAGAACCCGGATCTCCTTGCCGTCCGGCCCGACCACGAAGCTGATTATCGATCCGGCGAGATTCATGACGCTCTGTTCCTATGATATGCAGACCACCTAGTTCGGCCACTCCTTCTCCGAGAATGATATCCGTACCGCGGCCTGCCATATTGGTGGCGATAGTAACCATGCCTCTTAAGCCCGCACCGGCAATGATTTCCGCTTCTTTTTCATGGTACTTGGCATTAAGGACTTGATGAGGGATACCGCGCCGTTCCAGCATCCCGCTTAAACGCTCGGATTTCTCAACGGATACGGTTCCGACCAGAACCGGTTGACCCTTTTTATGACGTTCAACAATCTCTTCAACTACTGCTTTAAACTTGCCTTCTTCCGTCCGATAAACCACGTCCGACAGATCCTGACGAATCATCGGTTTGTTGGTGGGAATCTCCACAACATCCAGCTTGTAGATCTTTTTAAACTCAGGTTCTTCAGTCATAGCGGTACCGGTCATGCCGGCAAGCTTTTCAAACATCCGGAAGTAGTTTTGGAAAGTGATGGTAGCCAAGGTTTGGGATTCTTTTTCAACCTTCACCTTTTCCTTAGCCTCAATGGCTTGGTGCAATCCTTCCGAATAACGGCGTCCAAACATAAGACGTCCCGTAAATTCGTCAACAATGATCACCTGGCCATCTTTTACCACATAGTCCCGGTCCCGTTTAAAGAGTGCGTGTGCTTTCAAAGCTTGGTTCACATGATGAGCCAATTCCGTATGCAAGTCATCAAAAAGATTTTCCACCCCAAGCATGGTTTCAACCCGGCTGACCCCCTGCTCCGTCAAGGTGACCACCCGGTCCTTTTCGTTGACATTATAATCATCTTCGGGTTTTAAGCGGGGAATAATCATAGCTACCCGGAAGTACAGCTCCGTAGGCTTGTCCGCTTCACCGGAAATAATTAATGGGGTCCGGGCTTCATCGATTAAAATTGAATCCACTTCGTCAACGATAGCATAATGCAATTCCCGTTGAACCAAGCCATCCGGTCTGGTCACCATGTTGTCCCGAAGGTAATCAAAACCAAATTCGTTATTGGTGCCATAGGTTATATCTGCAGCATAGCTTTCTCTACGCTGAGCATAGTTCAGACCATGCACAATAAGACCTACGGATAACCCTAGAAATTGGTGGATACGGCCCATCATCTCACTATCACGACGAGCCAGGTAGTCGTTGACAGTCACAATATGAACGCCGCGACCGGTCAGGGCATTTAGATAAGAGGGAAGAGTCGCTACCAGAGTTTTTCCTTCCCCGGTACGCATTTCGGCAATCCGGCCATCATGGAGAACCATGCCGCCAACGAGCTGAACATCATAATGTCTCTGACCAATAGTACGCCAAGAAGCCTCTCTAACCACGGCAAAAGCCTCCGGCAAGAGACTATCCAAGCTTTCCCCATTAGCCAGCCGCTCTTTAAATTCATCAGTTTTGGCACGTAGTTGTTCATCAGACAAGGCCTTGATCTCCGGCTCTAAAGAGTTGATCAAGTCCACCTTTTTTTGATACTTTCTAACCTCACGACCATTATCATCAAATAACCTATCAAAGAAACCCATCATTGACCACCTTTCCATCTGTCCAAGGGTATCAACTCATTTTATCATTACCATCTATTAGGTGCAACCCAATGCTGCCTGTTGATGCAGGAAAAATCCTCTGTTAAAATCTGTGGAAATGCCCGAAAATAACCATATAAGAGGACACGGTGGGAAATGAAGTTCTGTCCCATACAAAAAAGTAGGGAATTGCCCCTGTGCAATTCCGAAAAGGGAGATTGAACCCTTTCGGAACGACACAGAGGTCGCTCCCTACAAAATTAGCAAAGAATCTAAATTAGCGGGTGGTCCTTGAATCACTCTTCGGGTTCCAGTAAGCCGTAGTCCCCACTTCTCCGCTTATAAACCACATTGATAACGTTGGTATCCATGTTGGTAAAAGCATAGAAATTATGCCCAACCAAGTTCATTTGCATGATAGCTTCTTCAATGGACATGGGTTTGGTCCCAAACTTCTTATGTCGGACAACTTCCTCAGATTCTTCCTCAAAAACGACCGGATGCTCTATTTCATGATCTTTCAACACCTTGGAACGCATACGTTTGTTAATACGGGTCCGGTACTTATCGATTTGACGTTCCAGCTTTTCTACGACCAGGTCAATCGAGGCATACATATCGCCGCTTTCTTCTTCCCCCCGCAAAATCATGCCATGAATAGGGGCAGTTACCTCAACCCGATGCCGACCTTCCTCCACTAGTAGGGTTACTTTAACATCCATAAACTCATCCGAATATTTTTCTAGTTTGCCTACCCTTTTTAAAACATATTCTTTTAGGGCATCGGTTACTTCCATTTGTTTGCCGCGAACACTGATGTTCATAGTAAAACCCCCTTAAAATCTGCTTATTGAACGAGACTTCCTTCGGGGGGAATTTAAACCCCACTGAAGGTTAGTCGAGTCCATACCGGACTTAACCGCTCTTTAACTAACGCATCCTTGCCGCATAAGGCGAAACCCTCATCCCGGTTTCGTCACCGGATACTTTCGGCCTCTAGAGGCGCTGCTCTTAGGGCAGATTAGTCTCAGTGATAATAATATTCCCGCTTCTCTTAAAAAATCCTTCCAGATCTTTCTTCATTTTAAAACTTTTTAAGGAGTAAAAAAAGAGAATCGTTGTAAATTGTTCCAACAATCCTCTCTTTTATACATGTAACCTGATTTTCTTATTATGCGGATTTAAGGCGAAATTATTCTCTTATCTAGCCTGTACGTTTGATGCTTGTTCTCCACGGGGTCCTTGGACTATATCAAATTCTACTCCTTGACCTTCCTCAAGGGTTCGGAAACCATCACCGACGATGGAAGAAAAATGAACAAAAATATCTTGCCCATGATCCCCTTCAATAAATCCGTACCCTTTTTGTTTGCTGAACCACTTTACTTTACCAAGCACTAAAAAATACCTCCTTGATCACCGTAACAAACTTCGCATATGCGAAGCAGTCTCTTAAGAAGGATGCCCAGTATAAAGATGATCTAAACCTAAACGCGCTAACTTTTGGGAAACTTTCCTTGAAAAGATCCTTCGCATTTTGATATTTTTTCCCTTAGACAAATAAAAATGCTAACGCCCAAATACCAAGCATTAGCATTAAGTCTGTTGATGATTTTAGAGAATTTTACTTAGGAAGGACCTGGTACGGGGATTCTGAGGATTGCCAAAGAGCTTCTCCGGAGGACCCTCCTCCATGATGACTCCTTCGTCCATGAAAATAACCCGGTCTCCCACTTCCCGGGCAAAGCCCATTTCGTGGGTAACCACCACCATAGTCATCCCTTCCTGAGCAAGGTCCTTCATTACCGCTAAAACTTCCCCGACCATCTCCGGATCAAGGGCGGAAGTGGGTTCATCAAAGAGCATGACTTTAGGACGCATGGCCAGAGCGCGGGCAATGGCTACCCGTTGCTGCTGTCCACCGGAGAGGCGATCGGGATATTCATCTGCCTTATCCTCCAGCCCAACCTTTTTCAGAAGTTCGCGAGCAGCATCTATTGCTTCTTGCTTATTAGTCTTACGAACAATTTCCGGCGCTAAGGCGATATTTTCCAAAGCCGTCTTATGGGGAAATAGGTTGAACCGTTGAAAAACCATCCCCACCTCCCGGCGAATCTCATTGACATTGGCTTCGGAGTTTAAGGGGATACCATCGATAATTATTTCCCCGTATGTGAGTTCTTCCAGCTTATTAAGGCAACGCAAAAAAGTACTTTTACCGGAGCCACTGGGGCCGATAACACAAACGACCTCTTTCTCCTTAATGTGGCAGTCGATCCCCCGTAAAACCTCCAGCTTACCGAAGTGTTTATGCAAATTCTTAACGGTTATCACTCTTACCGAGCCTCCTTTCTGTGTAATTGACAAAGCGAGAAAGGATCAGGGTCATAACTAGGTAGAACAATGCTACTTCAAAATAAATGACAAAGGGTTGATAAGTTCGACTGACAATAAGCTTTCCTGTATACATAAGGTCCTGCAAAGCAATGATGGACACAAGTGAGGAATCTTTAAGCAAAGCAATAAATTCATTGCCCAGTGGAGGGATAACTCGCTTAAAAGCCTGGGGAAGAATAATATAACGCATTGCTTGAGCCTGGCTCATGCCCAAGGAACGAGCGGCCTCGGTCTGCCCACGGTCGATAGACTGAATCCCGGCACGAAAGATCTCAGCAATATAGGCTCCCGAGTTAAGGCCCATGGCCCCAATCCCGGCAATAAAAGCGTAGTTATCAGGAATCTGGAAACCAAAGATTTGCGGTACGGCAAAATACGCCATGAGGATTTGTACCAGAAGTGGTGTCCCTCTAAAAAAGTCAATATAGGCAATTGCCAAGCCGCGCAGTACGCGACTATTGGATAAGCGCATCAGAGACATAAACAAACCGATTACAATACCCATGGCCACAGCCCCAGCTGTCAGTTCAAGGGTAATTACCGTCCCTTTAAGCAAAGGCACAAGGCTCTGCCCCAACAGTTCCCAACGGAGTTCCACATCCACATCCTCCTTATAATGTCAAATTAGGTTACTTCGTAATTTTTCTTCAGGTAATTATACATTTAGCCGCAAGTTTATTCAAGAAGAGAACGAAATTCATTATTCAAAAAACCCTTCAAAATGATCTGTGCGAAAAATTAACGCCCAGCAGTGCTGGGCGTTTGAGTCGTAGTTATACCAAATCATTGCTTAGAATTTTGGTGCATCCTCATTGGTCCACTTTTTATAGATATCGTTATATTTGCCATTTTCCATAAACTTCTTCAAGGTAGCATTTACTTGATCTGCTAATTCTTTATTGTCTAACTTAAAAGCAATGCCGAAATACTCTTTTGGAAAGTTGCTGGATACAACTTCAATATCCATATTAGGATTTTGGGAGATAAAGTAGTACAGAGTTAGCTGATCGGCAACCACCGCTTCCGAGCCGCCAATCATCATATCGTTGATGGCATCGCCGATAGTTTCGAACTTTTTAGGATCGATGCCTAGGTCCATAACTACATCCTGACCGGTGGTTCCCTGTTGCACTCCTACCTTTTTGCCGATTAAATCTTGCTCAGATTTAATAGCCGAACCCTTCTTGACCGCGATAATCTGAGCTGATTCAAAGTAGGGATCACTGAAAAGTACCGACTTGGCACGATCCTCAGTAATTGTCATTGCAGAGATAACCGCATCATATTTTCCTTGACCGACTGAAGCAACTAAGCCATCAAAAGAAGATGATTCAAATTTCACTGTGTAGCCCAAGTCTTTGCCGATTTCGTTCATTAAGTCAATATCAAAACCGGTCGGATTCTGTTTTTTATCCATGAATTCAAATGGTGCGTACTCAATGGCAGAGCCGACTTTGAGGACCTTTGCCTCGCCGGCCTTTCCACCTGCGGGATCTTGAGCTTGATTTGATGGTTGACTTCCACAGCCCGTAAGAGCGAGCAAACCCATCATGACGATAGCGATAATTCCGTTACGAAAAGTCTTTTTCATTTTTATCCCTCTTCCTTCTATTCTTTCTAAAACATACTTATCCATCCGGCAAATCATGCTGCTTTTTTAATTTTCTAACCTTGTCTTCTTGGATATTGATTATTATACATACTGATGAAACTTTATGCAATACCTATTTGTTTAAAAAAGTTAGAACTAATCAAGAAGTTATAAACAAATAAAAAAGCACCGGGAAAAATCCCAATGCTTACTTATATTCTCGTTTACAACCAATTAGCGGCTTACGCGATGGTTTTGGTAGCAATCGCGGCAGTAAACGGGCCGATCGGAAGTAGGTTGAAATGGAACTTGAGTTTCAACACCACAATCTGCACAAACTACAGTGTGCATTTCGCGTTGACGTGTTTCACCATTGTTGCGGCTCGTTTTACGAGCATTACGGCAGTCTCTGCAACGTTGAGGCTCGTTTTCGAAGCCTTTCTCTGCATAGAATTCTTGTTCCCCAGCAGTGAAAATGAAAGTGGTCCCGCAGTCTTTGCAAACTAGTTCTTTGTCTTGAAACGCCATGAAGAAAATCCCCTTACCTTAAAAAATAGTAACAGACTAACGCCTATCCGAACCCTATTATATCACTGAATCAGGCGACTGAATAGCCCCTTTTTGTATACCTTCATCTAAACCGGCAGCTAAAACCAGCCCGTATATTTGAGACGCCCCATTTCTTTTCAACTCTTCTGCACAGAATTCCAAAGTTGCACCTGTCGTAGTTACATCATCTATAAGCCAAATCCTTGCCCCCTCAATATGCTTTTGGGCTGTGGGGGATAGTTTGAATACTCCCTCCAAATTATGCAAGCGCTCCTGGCGACTTAATCCAACCTGCTGAATGGTGGGCCGGACCCTCTGAAGCTCCTCGTAAAGGGGTATTCCTAATTCCCAATGCAAGAGGGAGGCAATCCCGGCGGCCTGATTATATCCCCGTTCTGCCAAACGTTCAGGGTGCATGGGTACAGGAACCAGGAAGTTAGGAGGAGGTAAATGCCCAATGGCAAAATCCGCCAAGGAAGTACTTATTCTTTCTAAGCGGTAAGGTTGGGATTTAAACTTTATTGCTTGAATAAACTCCCGCCAAGCCCCGGTATAATGCCCCCATGCCACTACCTTAACCAGCCCGGTGGGACCCTTTCCCTCAGCACAGTCCCTACAAATCTTTTGATCCGCTCCGATTAGCTTGCCGCAATGCCGACAGCGGTTCAATTCCGGATGAAAATAACCTTCTTCACAATCGCAGCAAAAAACCTTACCTTTCACAGCCAAATTCTTGCAAAGGGGGCAGGTCTGCTGATTTTCATAAAGGAGGGATTGAGCTAAAGATTTAAGATCTTGCCAGAAAGCAGGAGCGTTGGGAGACATCGAAAAACTCCTTCCAGATCAGTATTAAAGCATTCTATTCCTCAATTACCTTAGTCGATGAGGCCTTGCTCTTTGGCTAAAAGGTTTTGCTCGGTTATCCAAAGTATAGCCTTTTCTATCCCAGGTGTCTTTCGACGGGCAAGGAAAAGTGCTGTGCCGGTGGGATTCTCTTGAGTTCTACCTACACGTCCCGCCATTTGCACCAATGCCCTTTCATCAAAAACCTCGTGATCTGCTGCCAAGACAATTACCTGAGCATCTGCTATGGTTACTCCCCGCTCCAGGATCGAAGTGGAGACAAAGGCTTGATACTTTTTCTGACGCAATCCTTTGATTTTCTCCCGGCGCAAAGGGTCGGCACTATAGCTTCCCGCGATCTTCCACTGAGGAAACTCCTGCTGAAGTAGATCAACCCAGGGATTTACCCAAGAAATCTTCGGGACAAAGAGCAGAACAGGGCCCCGGTCGGCAAGTGCTTCTACCAGGCGAAACACCTTTTGGGCTTCTTCGTTTTTGCCAAGGCATTCCGGTTCCAGACCGCCATTGACCTTCCGCCACTGGGGAACAGGAACCGCCCGGCGATGGTGACGGGCCGGGAGGCGGATGATCTCCATCTTTCCCTCTCTGACTTTTGCCAGGCCCTCGGTGGTCGGAGTGGCCGTAAGATAGACTAATTGGCCTTTGGGCTTGAGGGCCTGTTGAACACCCCAAGCCAAAGCCGAGCTGCCATAGTAAGGGAAGGCATCCATTTCATCGAGAAAAATAAGATCAAAAGCTTGATAGAAGCGTAGTATCTGGTGCGTGGTCGCTAAGACAAAAGGAGCGGGGGTAAACCGCTCCGGGCTAACACCTGTTAAAACAGCAGTTTTTAGCCCCGGAAAATCCTGCTGAAGGCGAGGAGCTACATCTAATACTACATCTTGACGAGGGGCCGCGAATAATACCTTTTTCCCCTGTTCAAGGGCCCAGGCCGCGGCCGGAAAACACACCTCCGTTTTCCCTGCTCCACAGGCAGCCCAGAGAAGAACTTCCCGGTTAGGCCACTTATGATTTTTGTGTTTTTTCCTGCCTAAGGAGAAAAAACTATGCCAAGGCCGAACTTTCGTGTGAAATAGCGTTTCGCCACGGTAATGTGAATCAGGCTTTCCCCTACTTATGTTAGATTGGGTTTTAACAAATTCAAGTACCTCTTGGGCAGCGAGCTTTTGAGCGTGGCTTAGTTCCCAGCGGGGAGAAAACACTACCGAAGGGTTAAGCTTGTCTTGAGCTAAAGAGGTTTCCAGCTGATTATTTACTTCAAGAGAAGAATCGATACTTTCTTCATGGGAATCTATACTTCGATAAAGTGCATGCAGGGAGCTTAACGACCCCAAGGCGTTGCAGGAAGTGCAAGTAGCAGTCTGCCCATAGATGCTTATCCATTCTTCTACTTGGGTTTCCCCGCAGCGTTGGCACTGCCAAGTACCGTGTTCCTTTTTTACGGCGGGCAGCCATTCCCCCCGTCCTTGAAGGACTGTCTCCTGGCAGAAGCCCAAGACTTCCTCATAGGTCAAACCACATTCCTCAGCCAGTCTTTGCAGGTCAGCTTTAGCTAATATTCTGCCTTCGATTCTGTCGTAAAGATCCTTTCGTGAATCATCATCAAGGTCGTAACCATCTTTAAACTCCGGGCCATTACGCCCCCATTGCCAAGGTTGGATAGGTAGGGCAGGATTTTTCTCCAGCAATTTGATAATCTCTCTTTTTAGCGAGGCCTCGCTGTAAGGTTCTTTATTTCTTCCGGGAATTCCTGATCCTTTCCCCTGAACTTCATGTAGAACAAATTGTGCGAAACTTAAGGGAAGTCCAGGTGTCAAAAACTCATAATTCTCTTTGCTATTGTCATCTTTTAAGGGAGAGATATAGAATTCCCCTGAATCGGAGCAATAAATATAGAAAATCATGATATTACGCTCCCTGTAAACGGTTTAATTACATTATTCTACCATCCACTTTATTCTCTAATGTACCAACCATCCATAATCCTGCCTGCAATCCACTATATAATCAACGTACACCGTCTGATCCTTGATCTGATACAGAATCAAGTACCATTTCTCAACATACATCTTGTGATATTTGTTCAACGGTATAAATTCCGCATTGAGAAATGGAAATAGCTCCGGCATGGTGGAAAGGGAACGAATCGCATCCATCAATTCATTCTTTGCTCTTCGGGCGGCCGATGGACTTTTTTGTGCTAAAAACCGAACATGGCCCGCCAGCATCTGACGGGCACGGTAGGAGACAATCACCTTATATTGACACTTTTTTCCCATGTTCCACCTCGTCAATAATGCTGTCCAGATAGCTGTCCAGTTCATCGGGTGTCACTCCAGCGCGTCCGTCCAGACGGTCTTCCTCAACGACCAACAGTTCTTCGCGTAGCTTGAGCATTTTTTCGCGGCGGGTAAACGCCTCTATATCCATAACCACGAGATCGCCCTCGCCGTTTTTGGTAAGATACACAGGCTCCCCTGAAGATTTGCATAAAGCCGCAATTTCATTATAGTTCTGCCTGATGCTTGCGGACGGTTTAATCAGCATGGTATCAACTCCTTGTAGTAAAATTCTAATCATATTATATCCCTTTTGTGCTATAAAATCAATCAACAATTCAGTTCCAACCTTACATGTCTAAGATATATACTCCGCATTCAATTTATAATGATGGGTTAAATAAATGGCTAAACACAAGAAGATGTTACTTGATCAATTAGGGGCCTCCAAAACTTGGGAGAGGAACATTTTGCTGAGAAACTTGTCCAAATGGAATCTCAGTAATTTTATCAAATTGGCGAAAAACCTTTTTCTCTGGATACGTTCAGGAAAATCAGCAAATTAAAAATAAAGGTGATCGACAGAATATTATAAATTACCAACTTGCTACATATACAAAGTATGATAATATAAACCTTGTCAATCTCCAGTTTGACACCTCAAAAGCTTAAAATATACCAATCATGACTTTAAGGCGGTCGGGACGATGACCTTTGGAATGGCCGTATTCCAAGCGCTCAAAGGCTCCGACATCTCCCTCGACATTGGTGAAGGTGGTATCAAAAAACACCAAATCCAGCTGCTGTGTGAACAGGTTGGTATGGTGGAAAAAATCTTAACTTAAAACTTAAATAGAGTAATAATATCGAAGATGCTCATTGAGTATTTCCGACTTATTTGTTTGAGGTAATTATGGATTATAATACGTATAAAACATATTTAAAGGATCAATATCTTCATGAAATTCGACCATTACAATCAGTTAATAATGTTATAACTATGTTTCAACAAAAATTAGATATTGTTGAGACTAAATTATCCGAATCGGAATTGATTTTCCTAACAATGGCAGCTATCAATTATGTTAGTGCATACAAAAATATTTCCATAGAAATTATCTTAGATAATTTAAATTTTATATCATATGCTGTATCAAAAAATGAAAAGAGCGATTATTACTACAATTTCATGAAAAAAGTTGCGCCTGATAGTACAAGAATAATTATACTTATAGAACCTAAATTAAATAGAATAACCTCTAATTGCGAAGAATTAAAAGTTGATATGCTGATCGAACGTGGTATTGATGCTTATCATGTTAATCAAGAAACAGCTGAATTCTTTGCATATCTAATGCTTTTGGATACTCGAAATCAAAATTAGTAGTCTTTTTTCTAGGCCGAAGTCGTAGTAATCTACGGCTTTTATTCTTTTAATCCAATAATGATGTAGCTCTGTGGATAATATCTTATCTATAACAGTTTGTGCCAAATGGAATTGTCAAATTTGGTCGAGTCCAAGGCCATAAGCGGTAACACAGACTGGACAAGGCTCTCCACCTACTTCACAGCATCAGCCAAATACCACCACTCAGCAAGTAGACGCAAGGATTGAAAAATGTATAGTAGAATTTGATAATTATCCTTTCCACAGATTTCCACTATGTTTCTGCACTTTTCCGGGTAACCTATGTTCGTTCCAGTTAAAAAGCTTGTTTCATTACAAAGGAGGAGTGTAAATTGTTGAAGAAGTTGGCAGTAAGTTTAGTGACTCTTGCCTTCCTCACCTTTGGTGCCGGTTCAGCCTTTGGGGCAACCACTACGGCACCTGATCCTGCTAAGTTAGCAGAAATTAAAGCTCTCCATCAACAAATGGTCGAGCTTAAGGTGCAAATGATCGATAAGAAAGTGGAAGCCGGAATCTTAGAGAAAGAAAAGGCTGAGAAAATCAAAGAAGCAATTAAAGAACGGCAAAAGAAAGTTGAAGAGGACCTGGCTAACGGGAAGTATGACTTTGGGAAAAAGCATCATAGAGATTGCGATCAAGAAAAGAAACCCAAAGGCGATTCAAAAGATACTCCCGATGCAAAAACTTCATCGAGCATACGCCTTACTTTGCCCAAATGAAACTTCTTAACTGGAACCCTGATCCCCCGACTTTGGTTGGGGGATTCCTCATTAATCTCCTTGAACCTCCGGCTCACGAATACGCCAAGTAAAGTCGGAAAAGGATCGATTAAGACATCGGAGATAGCGAAGTTCCTCCTCGGAAAGGCCGCCCTCTCCCCATAATTCAATCTCGCAATGGACAGGAATCCCCATTTCCCGTTCCATATCGCGGAGGAAACGTCTCAGTGAAAAGGCAAATTGCTCCTGCTTATAAATAGTTTCCTCGTTAATAAATTTAACGGTAATTTGAGTTTTATAATGCTTCCTTTTCCAATCGGTAATCCTTTCCCCTAGTACCTCGGGAACGGTCAACTCCCAATAACCGACCATAACCCAAAGTAAAGCCGCAAGGGCCCCTAGACCTGAAAGCTGTACACCCATCGAACTCCCCCCATCCTTAGAATATGCAATAGCTAAGGATGGGTAATTTGTCTCTTTTTCTTTTCGGACCTGTGGTATCTGTCAGATTATAAGAGAGCCTACCCCTTTTTAAGATTGGGAGATAAAAATAATGCCGGACAGAATGAGTAACAGCCCGATAATCCGGTTCAAACTCATGGCTTCCTGGAAAAGAAAATATGAGGCGATAAAAACCACCACATACCCTAGGCTGACGAAGGGATAAGCATAACTTAGTTGAACCTTACGCAAAACTATAATCCAGATGATTGAACTTGTTGCGTAGAAGAAGAACCCTAAGAATATCGGAGTATTGATGAACTTCCAAATTCCCGTAAGGGTCGATCCATTGATCTCCTGGGCCCCGATTTTGAGGAAGATTTGACCGCAGGCTCCGGTTAAAACCGAAGCCAAGATTAAAAGCAGGTTTTGCATAGAATACTTCCTTTTCTAATCAAAATAGTGAATAGTTAGATAAACTGATAAGGCATATAAGATGACCGTGACCATGATGTGCTTATCCTGGAGAAGAACCTGCTCAGGCTTTTCTCCCAGATCTTTCATATAAAGCAGATAGAGATACCTGAATATCCCATAGATAACGAAGACAATGGAGATCATTAAATACATGGAATAGCCCGAGGTGAAGGTAAATATTGAATAACACAAAATGGTCGCCGTCGTTACAATGCTGATAAGTTGATCTAAAAAGTCTAGAGAATAATGCTCCAAGACCTTACGCTGGGAACCCATGTTGTTTTGAAAAAGAACCGTTTCACTTCTCCTTTTACCTAAGGCGAGAAATAAAGCCAAAAGGGATATGCAAAGCAAAAACCAGGGTGTAAAGGGAACACCGACGATTAGTCCTCCCCCCACCGCCCGCAGCACAAAGCCCAGGGCAATCACCATAACATCTAAAATAACGACATGTTTGAGCCGGAAGGAATAGGCGATATTTATTAGAAAATAGGCAATGATAAGTATTCCAAAATAAATGTTTAAATTAAATGACAGGAAAGCAGCGGTCATAAAAATTAAAACACCAAAGGAAAGGGCTAGATAAGGATTTAATTTTCCCGAGGCTATAGGACGATTCTTTTTGTCCGGATGCTGGCGATCCTTCTCTTGATCAATAAAATCGTTTAGAATATAGACACTGCCGGATATGAAGCAAAAAATTAAAAAACCCAGCAGGGCTTGGTAAAACATTGACCATGGTAATTTTTTATACGAGAATAGCCAAGCGGCAAAAACAAGTAGGTTTTTCGTCCACTGTTTCGGTCTTAACTCCTTGAGGAGTAAATAGGGCAGTGAGGAATGATATTTGGTTTCAGTTACAATCAACGTGAAGCCTCCCTTTTAAACAATGTGTGGGGCACACGGTTTTCTTTATACTATAATTATAACAAAAAGATATAAAAAAGGGGACAAAATGAATAAATTTACATTTTTTATCAATTGCTCTTTGCGCTTACTTTTTCTTGTTATGATCATCGGGACAATCTCTTTTACCTATGGAAATGTCGCCGATTCCATAACCCCCTTCTCATGGGGATTAATCCTTTTGGCAACCGCCTTAGGGTTTATCTTGTATATCGGTATGAAACGGGAGATTAGTCCCAAGATACTTTTGGGTTACCTTATCTTAGTGAGTCTGAGCTTACGAGTAATGTGGTTTTTTAATCTGGATAGTCTTCCCGTCTCGGATTTCGGGATGATGTTTGCAGGAGGATCGCAATTTATTCAAGGTGACTATTCTCTATTTCAGGGGACCAACTATTTTGCTCGCTTTCCCCATATGTCCTTAACCGTGATGTATTTCGGATTAATTCAAGGGCTTTTTTCCGATCCTCTAACCATGACTCGGATCATCAATATTTTATTTTCCATGATCAATGTCCTTGTCATTTATCTCCTAGCCCAACAAATATTCAAAAATAAACATAAAAGTTTATGGGTGATGTTCGGAGCAGGGTTATATCCGCCCATGATTTATTACAATAATGTCTTTGCTTCGGAAAACCTCGCGATGCCCCTATTTTTAATTAGCGTTCTTTTTTATCTTAAAGCTGTAGAAAAGAAGAGCTTATGGGGATTCATCCATTCCGGTCTATTCTTAAGTCTCGCTCATTTATTTAGGCCCCTGGGCTACGTTGTTATCGTTGCCTATCTTATGTATGGATGGATCTATTATCAAAATAATCTAAGGGCAAAGTTAGGTGCAAGTATAAGTCTGCTCCTCTCTTCCCTAATTCCCTTTGTTCTGATCAGCAGCACTGTGATGGGGCTGGGGATTACTCAGTATCCACTGTGGCACGGTACGGAACCGGTTACGGTTTCCATACTCAAGGGTACCAATATCTCTTCTTATGGACGCTGGAATGAAGAAGATGCCGCAATTTTTGGCAAGTTCAACGGGGATTATGACCAAGTCAATGCGGAATGCAAACGAATAATCAAAGAGCGGTTTCAAGAAAACTCTCCCCTAACCTGGGCTAAATTCTTTACTGTTAAATATAGCATGCAGTGGATGGATGGAGATTTTAGCGGTGCCTTTTGGGCTGAAGCAGGCTCTAACAAAATGTTGATTTCACTGAGTGAGAAAGGATTTTTCTTTAGCCAGGTATTTTGGCTGATACTCCTAATCCTCACCTATATTGGGCTTTATCGGAAAGAATCAGGCGAAAACCATAAGCTAAACCTTCTATATATCCTTTTTTGCGGCTTTGCCCTATTCTACTTAATCACAGAATCACAGGCCCGCTACGCCTATATTATCAGTTGGATATTTCCTATTTTAGCGGCTTCGGCCTTTACTACCAAGAAAGATTGAGAGACTAGAAAAGAGCTGCTACCACCGAACCTAATGTCGATAGTAGCAGCCCTTTTTAACAGTAATATCAAAAAATGGGGAATCCTAAAACCCCTCAGTAGGGTATAATTATGCTAGATTGACGACCCTGCCAATTTGGGACCTACCGCAAACTTCAGGGTTCCTTCTGCAGCTAGGTCTTCACCGACATAGGCTTTGCCCTGGGCCACACCAATACCGCGTTTGAGTTTAACGAGTTCAACTTCCAAACGGAGTTGGTCCCCGGGGATCACTTGTCTGCGGAATCGTACCTCTTCAAGTGCTGCAAAAAGGGCGACATGTCCTGCATATTCCGGCATTTTTAAGAGAACTACGGCTCCCACTTGTGCCAGGGCTTCCATGATCAAGACCCCGGGCATGACGGGATAACCGGGAAAATGCCCTTGAAAGAAAGGTTCATTGCCGGAAACATTTTTCAGCCCCACGGCCCGTTTTCCTTCCTCTAATTCGAGAATCCGGTCCACCAGTAAAAAGGGATAGCGATGGGGAAGAATCTTTTGAATCTCTTGGCTATCTAGCATTATCGATGACCCTCCTATTTGAATTTATCAGAACTTCTTCCAACGAAATGCAGCCGGTCATACTGAGCATTTGCGAAGTATCTTGACCCTAATGCTTTTATTACCTGGTCATAATTTACCTATAAATAGTATAACCGAATTTACAATAGAAGGGAAGAACTCCCGTGCCAACCTACAAAATTTTGCAATTAATCGGTGGTGGAGAAATCGGTGGAGCGGAACATCATGTGCTCAGTTTGCTTCAAGGACTTCCATCGGAAACCTTCTCCCTAACCTCCGGCTGTTTAATCGATGGTCCTTTTGCCCAACTCACTGAGGAATTGGGAATTCCCACCCTCCGCTTCCCCATGAAGCATGCTATCGATCTATCCCCTTTACCCAAGTTAATCGGGAATATTCGCAAAGAAAATTTCTCCTTGATTCATACCCACGGTTCCCGAGCCAATCTGTTAGGAAGACTAGCCGGAAGATATTTAAAACTGCCTGTGGTCAGCACTGTCCATAGCTCCCTCCGGCAAGACTATCTTTCGCCCAAGGCAGCTTACATGGCCTTGGCCATAGACCGCTTGACACTTCCTTTAACCGCAGGAGTTATCACGGTTTCCGAAGCTCTTGCACTGGAAGTGGCCAACCGAGGTGGTCGCAATATTCGCACCATCTACAATGGCATTCCGTCCCTGCCCTATTTTAATTCACCTGAAGAACGAGAAGAATTACGGCAAGCCTTTCGTCAGACTTGGCAAATCCCTGAAGACGCTCCGGTGATCGGCACGATCGCCCGGCTGCATCCCACGAAAGGGTTGCACACCCTTTTGGAAGCCGGTCGCATCCTGCAGCAACAATTCCCGAAAATCCATATCCTGATCATAGGGGATGGGCCACTTCACTCAAAGCTTAAAGAGCAAGCTATGGATCTGGGGCTACCACATACTTTAACCGGTTTTCTTCCTGAAGCTTACCTAGCCCTTCCCGCCATGGATCTGTTTGTTCTTCCTTCAATCAGTGAAGGAATGGGCCTGGTACTATTAGAGGCCATGCAGGCCCACCTTCCTGTCATCGCCAGTGCTGTAGGAGGAATTCCCGAAGTGCTCCGCCACAATCAGGATGGACTCCTTGTCCCCCCGCAAAAGCCGGAAGCTATCGCTCAGGCCTGCCGGCAAATCCTTCTCAATCCTGAACTAGCCAGGAAGTATATGGAATCCGGAGCTAAGCACTGGCAGGAATTTAGCATTAAGGAAATGCTGAGACAAACGGCAGCTTTCTATAAGGAAATTTTATAAGACGATAAAATTTGTCTGATAGAAAAGATATAGCTCTCCCTATAGATAGGCAGCTTGTGAATAGCTGTTTAGTCCAGGGAGAGCATTTTTTCTGTACTTAGAAGCCTCCGGCTCCTTATCCTCTTTGCACGAAGTCAAATCTTAAGACCTTGCGAATATCCCAATTGTATTTTTCTTTGGAACTCCTACTATTCTTAGAATCATTGCCATTATTCTTTTGATTGTTCTGATTGTCATTGTTCCGATTGTCATTGTTCTGATTGTCATTCTTCGGCTTCTTCTCTTGATTATTACTATTTTCCCGGTCCTGTTTTTTATCTCGGCTGTTACTATTGTTTTCATTATAATCTTTCTTTTTCTGATCAGTCACTTTGTCCTTTGATTTGTCATTACCTTTATCATTGCCGGAATTATTAGCTCTATCTTTATCACCCTCTGAATTTTCAGGCTTTTGCTTATCCTTTTTACCCTGATTATTTTTATTCTCCGGATATTGGTCCATACCCATTAGTTCATATTCATCGCCATTCCTGCCCTTATCCTTATCTGCTTTAGGATTAACTTTTTTAACTCGCTTATCCTTTTTCATTTGCTCTTGGATTTCCTGAGTTTCCAGTAACCGGGATCGTTCTTGTTTTTCCTTAACAGCTTCCGGTTTGACAGTCAACCCAGCCTTTTGAGCGGTATCCACCAAAGCATATTCCCCAAGGGTCAAACCTGTGGCCTGGGCTTGGTCCTTTTCCGCAGGAGTCAATTGGTAGACAGCTACCGCAGGCTTCAGGCCTTGCTCCAGGACGGCTTCCTGAACCTGTTTGGTAATTTTTCCGCTGTTGATAGTTTTTGCAGGCAATTGGCCGGATATTAGAGGGGAATACCCTACCAGAACCCAGTCCTGATCCTCGGTTAAAAATTGCATAGCTACTGATCGTTTGATGATGTCGTTAAGCGTCTCTTCCCAAGCCCTGCCTTTAAAGGAAAGCCCCAAAAGGAGCTGTTCGGCATCAGAATTCAAAGCTTCCAGTTCCAGAACCTTCCCCCTCTGATCCAAAGTAAGCTGAAGACTGGGATTGATATCAACAGAGATCATGGCCACGGCAGTGCGCGGTTGAATAACATTCCAACCAAAGACACCCATAAAGACCAATAAAAATACTGCCGCTATACTGGCTCCAATGCGCCATCTCGGCACTTGTTTTTGTTGAGGAAGTTGGATTTCTTCGCCGATCTCCACATTCCCTCTGTAATTAAGTGTTTGAAACACCCCATCAGTAGTCAGTACTGTAATCTTATGGTTGTTTTTTTCTAAAACAACCCCTTTTGCATGACTCAATCCTCAGCCCCCCTTTCCTTCGGAAGTACATATTCTCTTAAGTAGATGTAATCATTTTGATTGGCAATCAGTAAGGCCACGGCGAGAATATACCTTCTCCCCCGCTCCAATACCTTGGGATGGACCTTCGTTTTTAAAGTTAAGGCTTGCATGGGGAGTTTTCCTGTCCTCTCCACTTGCGCCCATAACTCCGGGGACATGGCAAGGGTATAGGCCACGCCCAGCAAGGTTTCCCGTGTATCCCGATGTTTGGGGCATACTTCAGCCAAAACCCGGAAAGACAGACCAAATTTCTGGAGAGCCTTGGAAAATTCCTGGATCTCCGCAGCCCGCTCTTGGTTTTGCTGTCGCTCCCGAAATTCGTGGATTCCCACATGGATTTCCACAGCCTGGCCAACTTCATCCTGATCCATGGGTAAAGTCTCCCGCAAACGCTGCTTGCGGTAATAATCTATCAGCCGACGCTTAATAAGGAGCCGGGCATAGGCTAAAAAAGGAACGCCTCGCTCCTCTTCGAAATGATCAATGGCTTCATTAAATGCAATTATCGCCTCAGATAACTCTTCATCTCTTCCCCATTCTAAAGTGCGGTGACACGTCTGAATGGAAACATGACGAATAAAAGGCTGAGATTCCTGCAAAAAGTCCTCTCTGGTCTGGGGATCTTGGATAATCTTCCCCCAGGACCATTTGAATTCCCATTCAGGCATTTTCCAACCTCCCATTCGATAATACGTATAGTGAAACAGCTTTGAGTCGGTGGCGGAAACTTTATCGTGATTTTCTAATTCTAGCTTGTTCCTTTCCGGAACGGATCACCTTCCAAGCGAAGCGGGGGAGGACCAATTGGCGCTGCAAGCGTGAGGGCTGCTTAAGCAAGCGGTACAGCCATTCCAGATGGATATTCTGAATCCACTCGGGAGCTCTTTTATTGATTCCGGCTAAGGCATCGAAGCTACCGCCTACGCCGATACTGACGGTGCTTAAATCTAAATGTGAGAACATCCAGAATTCCTGGCGAGGAGCCCCTAGACCGATTAATAGGAGGTCCGGTTTAAATTCGCGAATCTGCCTAAGCACCTCCGGCTCTTCCTCCCGATTAAAATAGCCGTGAGCAGCTTGCCATTGCAAGCCGGGATACCTTTCGGCAACCTTCTGCGCCGCTAACTCCGCAACCCCGGGTTTACTGCCTAAAAAGAAAATTCGCCACTGCTTCGCCGCGGCCACCGGAAAAAGGGCTTCAACTAAGTCGACTCCGGTAACCCGCTCAGCAACCGGGTGTCCCAAACGTTTCGCAGCCCAAACAACTCCTACCCCATCCGGAGTGACGATCTGGGCTGAATTAATCAGTTGCTTAAGCCGGGCATCTTTCCCCGTGACATAGATGAGCTCCGGATTTGCCGTTACCACTTGGATTGTCTGACGGGTATCAATCGCCTCCCGAATTTTTATAACGGTTTCCTCCATGGAAGCACAGTCGACTTTGACCCCAAGTATATCTGATCTCATTTGACCTCCTTATAAGATTAAATTATTCACAGGATACACCTGATATCTAAGTAGCAGAAAGCCGAGGATCAGGCCCGGCTATCCCGGTTATTAGCCCCTTTCCTCGGCTGTATTAAAGCTTATCCTGATATAGATCTACATATGATAGTCTCAATATTGAGCCACTATTATTTAGAAGCTGTTTTCCAGAACTTTACCTGTACCCAAAGCCACACAAGAGATTGGGTCTTCGGCTAAGGTAACAGGCAGCCCGGTCTCCCGTGAAATCCGGGTATCAAAGCCATAGACTAAGGAGCCGCCCCCGGTCATCACAATTCCCTTATTCAGGATATCTGCCGAAAGCTCAGGTGGAGTCCGCTCTAAAACTTCCTTCACAGCCCCCACAATGGCCTCGATATTTTCTTCAAGAGCTAAATAGCACTCTTTGGAATTGACATTGATAGTTTTAGGTAGACCTGTAACCAAATCCCTTCCCCGGACATCGATCTCAGCATAATCGGGGCGTCCTTCGGGAACAGCAGCACCGACTGCAATCTTTACTTCTTCAGCAGTCCGCTCACCGATCATTAGGTTATATTCACGCCGAATATGGCGAATAATCGCTTCATCGAATTTATCTCCACCCACACGCAAACTGCGTTTGGTGACAATTCCTTCAAGGGAGAGAACGGCAATATCGGAAGTACCGCCACCAACATCCACAATCATATTACCCGTAGGCCCGGAAATATCTAATCCCGCTCCTATAGCAGCCGCATAGGGTTCTTCAATCACCTTAACCTGCTTGGCCCCAGCCTGATAAGCAGCTTGCTTTACCGCCCGCTCCTCAACCTCGGTAACCCCTGAGGGAATACAAACAACTACCCGGGTCTTAAATAAAGGCCAACGCTTGGCTCCGGCCTTTTCTAAAAAATATTTGAGCATAAGCTCAGTAGTCTGATAATCGGCAATGACACCATCCCGCATGGGACGAACAGCAACAATATTTCCAGGAGTTCTTCCCAGCATCATCCGTGCATCTTCCCCGACGGCAATTCGCTTGTTGGTATTCTTATCTATTGCCACAACTGAAGGCTCATGGAGGACGATTCCTTTTCCTTTAGCAAAAACTAAAACACTGGCTGTTCCTAAATCAATTCCTAAGTCAATACCAAACATTCGTAGTGGTGCCCCTTTCTTACTCTTCAGGCTTGTCCGACATGCCTAATCTTCTCTTACCCAGGCATCAAAATTACCCTCATACGCAAAAGTACAATCTCCCCTGCGGGAGATTATACATAATATACCACGTTCTTTTATTCGATGGAAATATACTAATTCCTTTAATTTTCCCTTATTTGTTAGAAAAAATATTAAACCCGCTGCACCGTTCCTTAAGCACCTGCAAAGTCCTTGAAATATAGTTCCCGAACACTGATATAAATAAACCTTCCCTCTAATTTTCCTGGTATTTTTTCCGGGTAGCTTCCCCGCCGCGAATATGTCGTTCTGCTTTATTGCTTTCCAGAATCTGCTTAACTTCCATCGCCAGCTTTTCATTGATCAGGGGTAAGCGTTCTGTGACATCCTTATGGACAGTGGATTTGGAAACACCGAAGATATCTGCTGTCTGTCTCACAGTGGCGCTCGATTCCAATATATAATTCCCAATATCGAGTACCCGTTTACGGATATATTCTTGCACCCTGAGCCCTCCTTCTTTGCACCGAAATTTTATACATTTATATGCACTTAAAATGAAAAAAGACATCCTCAAGAGATGTCTTTCACTGGTAAATGCTGT
>NZ_CEVWNY010000008.1:0-55169 GCF_982384815.1 Desulfitobacterium sp.
TTCACTATTCCCGATTAAATCCTTAATGCTCCCATGCTCCAGCTTGCTTCCAAGTTTAACCTCAATTTGTTCGCGGACTAGCTGATCACGTTTAGCTTCCTCTTCGTTTAAGCACACAATATAACGTTTCTCTTGATGGACCACTTCTTTAACCTTTAGATTATCCTTCACGAAGGTATAAGGTTCCGGAGAAGTTGCAAGCTCTGGACCAGCCTTTATATTGCGCATACGAACCCCAAGAATGTATTGAAGTTGCAATTCTTCGAGCAGTTCCAAGGTTCGTTTTCCCATCATGCCCCGGTCGCCAACAACAATGACTCGCTGGATATTAAAACGCTTTTTTAAATCACTCACAGCCTCAATAAAGGCATCCGTATCCGGTGTATTTCCCGGAAACACATGATGGGCAATAGGAATCCCATCTCTGGACATCAATATACCAATCATCACCTGAAGGCGGTCAGGGCGATGATCCTTAGAATATCCGTATTCCAAGAGGTCAAAGGCTCCGGCATCTCCTTCGACATAGGTCGAGGTAGTATCAAAGAACACCAAATCCAGCTGTTGTGTAAACAGGTTGGTATGGTGGAAAAATAATTGCTCTTCGATGGTGTCTTTGTTTTCATCAAGAAAGTCAATGGCTTTATAGAAGTGGTGAAGCTTTAAGCTTTCAAATTCGGGGCGATAGACGGAATCTTTCCAATCGCTAACCCCCAATTTACTGGTGGGCTCTGTCAAACGGTTTAAGACCATACAAAAAATTGCTTCTTGAACATCAATGCTCAATTCTCTTTCGCTAAAGAGCCCATCGAGAATTTTATGGAGACCAAGGTTTTCCCAAAGCCGACGAAAAACCATAGAAGGACCAAACTCTTTACTCCAGTCAGCAAAAAGGTCTTCTGCAGCGTCAACCACTGCAAGTTTATCTGAGAATTTCGCTAGAGAGCGAATAAGATCGTCAAGTTTCCCATTTTGGAGATCCTCCACTCTCCCCAGGTTACAAAGGACTTTTTGACGAACTTTACCCTCTTCGCGTCGACTCTCAACAATTTGAAGGTAACGGCGTGGTGAGCCGTCCCGGTTGTAGGCGGTTTTAATTCGTGCAAACACATCACTACAATTATACCAAAACATCCTGCATTATTCAACAATAATATGAACTTTGTGCGGCACTACATTTCGATTTTCGAACGTTAGTTTTACTAATTTGTACATTTTAAATCGGCATGGGGAGCCATAATTACAATTTAAAAGTAACTAATTTTAAAGCGTTACTGTCAAACTCGAGCCATACTTTCTCATGCAACCATAAGACATTCATAATCCTTATGCACAATCAGACGGGATAGGAATACGTGGGAATGGACATTTCGGGTAAAGTCCATTTCGCGCACTTCGCAATAATTCCGATATAGGTATAATATGCAAACCTGTTTCGCAAATATTTTTCTATAGCTGTACCACTCTTTATAGATCTAGCGGGCTTCTAATCCGAATTATATCCTTTTGCGTTACATGAGTGTAAACCTCTGTAGTCTTAGAACTTTTATGCCCTAATATTTCTTGGATATACCTCAGGTCTGTGCCGGCTTCTAATAAATGAGTAGCGAATGAATGTCTTAGTGAATATATCGAGACATTCTTTTTGATTCCTGCTTTGTGACGTGCATCATTGAAAACCTTTTGAGCCGTGCGTTCGGAGAGATGTTTCCCCTCTGCTTCACCTGGAAACAACCATTCATGCAGCTTGATCTTTTGCAACCCCAATATATCCCTATTTCTCCACAAATAGCTTTATTCCTGCAAAGTTTGACTGATTAATAAAATCAAAGGCGTAGCAACCAAAGCTACGCCTTAAACCACATCTATATATATTTTCATTTACTTATTCGTCAGGATTTTCAATAAGCTGCATGAGGGTCTCCTGCTCTTCCCGAAGTTTTTCTAACTCATCGGCCAGGTTAAGTGCTGCCAGGATCGCTATTTGATGAACGGCTAAACGCGGCATGCGCTGGGCGATGAGACGCATTTTCTTGTCTACTTCACGGGCAACTTTAATAATATGTTCCGCGCTTTCCTTCCCGCGAATCACATGTTTTTCCCCGTAAATTTCCACGATGACTCTTTCTTGTTCGTCAGCCATATGACACCCCCCAGATACTATATTACTTTCTCCAGGCAGCTCCAAATTCCTTTTCAATTCCGTCAAGAACTTGTTGATTTAGAGCATTTACTTCTTCATCCTTCAAAGTTCGATCTGGGGCTTGGTACTTCAGAGTAAAGGCCAGGCTCTTGCGATCTTCCGGAATCGGTTTTGCGGTATAGACATCAAAGATATCCACCTGGATTAAAAGATTTCCTCCCAGCTCTTGGATTCTTTTCATGACATTTTGGGCTGAGACTTCCAGGGGCACAACCACTGCTAAATCCCGATGCATAGCCGGGAACTTGGGAATGGAGACCGCCCGGATGGTCAGATCGCTGGCTGCCATCAGAGGCGCAACATCCAGCTCAAAGATTAAGGCCCGCTCAAGCTCCCATTCTTTACCCAGGGCAGGATGAATCTCACCCATAAAGCCGATTCTTTCACCCTTTAAGAAGATCTCTGCGGAGCGTCCCGGATGGACTACCTCCAGATTTTGCGGCAAACGATACTCAAGCTTTAAACCAAACTCCCGAGCTATTTCCTCTACGATTCCTTTCACCGTATAGAAATCATACTCGGTTACCCGGGTTAGCCAATGGCGAGGTGATTTCCCCCAGATTACCCCAGCTAAGCGGAGGTCTTCCTGAGGCAGTTTAACGAGAGGACGTTCCTCACTTAAATAAATATTGCCGATTTCAAAAAGACGAATATCCAAGTTGCGCCGGGAGATATTGCGTTGTGCTACTTCCAGAATACCGGGGAGCAAAGCCGTCCGCATCACGCTTAACTCTTCCCGCAGGGGATTCAGTAAGGGAATTGCCTTTTCTACCTTGCCAAACTGACGGTCGGCATCCGGGCGAGTGAAAGAGTAAGTCATCACTTCATTAAGGCCCAGACGAACCAGCAGATGACGAAGCTTGCGCTTGAACTCTTGTTCAGGGGTTCTCCGGCCTTGGGTTGTATCCCCTTGGGGAAGAGTAGTGGGAATCCGATCGTACCCAGTCAAACGAGCTACTTCTTCGATGAGGTCCTCTTCAATCCGAATATCGGAACGATAGGTGGTGATCCTTACCTCATAGCCCCCCTCCTTTTCCTGATAGGGGAAACGGAGGCGTTTTAGAACATCAGTGATCTCTGCTTGAGCCAATGCAGTCCCTAATAGAGCATTAGTCTTCTCCACACTTAGATTAACTGTAACAGGCTCCGGCAGATACCCGATGGTCTCCACAAAACCAACCGGTCTGCCGGCACCCAATTCAATAACTAACTCGGCCACCCGGCCTAATGTTGCAGCTACGCCATGAGGGTTGACTCCTTTTTCAAAGCGGTTGGAAGCCTCGGAACGAAGGCCCAGACGGCGACTGGTGCGGCGAATGCTGACTCCGGAAAAATGAGCTGATTCCACGAAGATACGCTTAGTGGAGTCAGTGATCTCACTATTTAAGCCACCCATTACTCCGGCTAAGCCAAGGGCCTTTTCCTCATCGGCAATCAAGAGCATTTCCGGATCAAGGTTCCGCTCCACATCATCTAGCGTCACCAGCTTTTCCCCGGCCTTAGCCCGGCGAACATGTACAGCGCCGGAGATAGCATCCCGATCAAAAGCATGGAGGGGCTGACCCATTTCCAGCATAATATAGTTAGTAATATCAACGATATTACTAATCGGACGAACTCCTGCCGCCTTAAGACGCTTTTGCATCCACTCCGGGGAGGGTTCAATCTTCACATCTTCCACCACTAAGCCTGCATAGCGATGGCAAAGCTCAGGATCATCAATGACGATCTTAGCCGTGGGGTCTACGGGATAGTCCGGGCCCTGTTCGGTTTCGGCCCAACTTGACAGGTGAAGTTCTCCCCCCGTCAAAGAGGCCACTTCCCTTGCCACATTAATCATCCCTAAGCAATCCGGGCGATTAGGATAAAGCTCCAGATCCAAGACTGAGTCCCCTTGACCAAGGAGAGTATCCAAGGTAGCACCCAAGGGAGCATCAGGTGGCAGGATCATGATTCCGCCTTCACTGCGGGGATCTCCAGCGTCCTCATCCAAGCCAAGTTCTTCCGTAGAGCAGAGCATACCGGAGGATTCTACTCCCCGCAGCTTAGATACCTCAATATGAACTCCATTGGGCAGAGTCGTTCCCGGTAAAGCCACCGGAATCCGGTCCTTGACTAAGAGGTTTTGGGCACCTGTCACGATAGTCGTGGTTCTATCCCCCAGGTTAACCTTACAGATCCACAATTTATCCGCATTGGGATGACGCTCCATGCCGGCGATCTCACCGATGACCACTTTATCCAAACCTTGGTTCAGGTAGTCAACGCCCCCGACCTCAATCCCGCCCCGGGTCAATACTTCCGCCAATTCTTCAGCAGGCTGTTCAATATCAATAAACTCTCGTAACCATTCCAGACTGACTTTCATACGTTTGCCTCCTTAAAACTGTTGCAAAAAGCGCAAGTCATTATCGAATAAAAGCCGCATATCCTCGATCCCATACTTAAGCATGGCGATCCGCTCTACACCCATACCAAAGGCAAAGCCGGTTAGTTCCTTGGAGTCATAGCCCCCCATCTCCAAGACCTTGGGGTGAACCATGCCGGAACCGAGAATCTCAATCCAGCCCGTCCCTTTACAGATCCGGCAGCCGGACCCGCCACAGAGCATACAGGACACATCCACTTCCGCACTAGGCTCCGTAAAGGGGAAGAAGCTGGGCCGCAGACGAATTTCCCGCGATTCTCCAAACATCATCCGGGAGAAGTTCAAAAGAATTCCCTTCAGATCGGACATGCGAATCCCCCGATCCACTAACAAGCCTTCCACCTGATGGAACATTGGGGAGTGGGTAGCGTCGTCATCCTTCCGATAGACCTTACCTGGGCAGATGATTTTAACGGGAAGCTGAGGGCGCTGTTTTTCCATGGTCCGAATCTGAACCGGCGAGGTCTGAGTCCGCAACAGAATCTCTTCAGTAATATAAAAGGAATCCTGCATCTCCCGAGCCGGATGGTCCTTGGGAAGATTCAGGGCCTCAAAGTTATAGTAGTCACTCTCAATCTCCGGACCTTCGGCAATCTGAAAGCCCATGCCTAAGAAGATCTCTTCAATCTCTTCGATAACCTTGGTCAAAGGATGCTGGTGCCCACGGGGTAAGCTTACCCCCGGCAAACTAATGTCGAGCTTTTCTTCTTCCAGTTGTTTTTGCAAAGCCGCATTAGCGAGCTCCTCGGTTCGACGAACCCAAGCCTCCTCCAAGACATCCCGCGTCTCATTAACGATCTGACCAAAAATAGGTCGTTCCTCGGGGCTTAGGCCTCCCATCTTCCGCAATTGGGCAGTAAGCGTTCCTTTTTTGCCCAAAACCTTTACCTTCAGTTCCTGCAGCTCTTCTAAGGAAGAGACCTTCTGCAGTTCTGCCAGTGTTTCCTCTTGAATGCGTTGAACTTCCTGTTTCACGATAACCCTCCTAAGATAAGATTGACACGTCCTAAATAAAACAAAAAATCCCCATCCCTATAAAAGGGACGAGAATTAACTCCCGCGGTACCACCCTGGTTCAGCTTATTCAGCCGCAGCTTCATTCTCCGATAACGGGGAGACCGGGCTTACCTATGCTAATCTTCGGCAAACCACTCTCAGGGGAAATTTAACATCTAGCCAACAGTCTTGATTTGGCCTAAACCCTTAGTGTAAACCTTAAGCCTAAATCCTTGGCACAAGATGAGGTATTTTCTTGGCTAAGCTTTCAGTCTTTGACTTAACCTCCCTGAAAAGAAAATATCCTTTTAACCTGATCATTGCGTTTTCTTATTTACGGACCTACCACTGTTTAATTCATACTGCCTATACAGCAAATAGGCATTTGGGGAACCGGTTACCTCAAATATCTTCCAAAACCACTCTGCGGGTGACATGGTTTAGCCCACCTTTCGGCCTGGATTCCTCAAACCTGTTCACTGAAATTATAGCACCACTGGAACTAGTTTACAAGAAAACCTGGTCGAAAAACTGCCTAAATTCCTGCTGTTAAAGGGTTTTAAGGGTTTCTTTCTACTCGCCGCAGCATTTCATAAAGGATAATTCCCGTAGCCATAGCCACATTTAAAGACTCTACCCCATGACTCATAGGAATAGTGACCCGAGTCACTTCCGGCCCACGAAAGGTGACCGAAGGACCATTCCCTTCATTTCCCACTACTAAGGCAAGAGGAAGGCGTAAATCGGCCTCATAAAGATCATGTCCCTGAATATCCCCCGTTACTACAGGTATCCGCCCCTTTTGGCAAAAAGCCAGAATCTCCGCCGGTTGACAATCGGTAACTATCTTCATGGAAAAAATCGCACCCATGGTACTTCTTAGGACCTTTAGGTTATATAAATCCACCGTACCTTCCGTAAGACACACCTGGGTAACCCCGGCAGCCAAGGCTGTACGAAGTATGGTTCCGCAATTGCCAGGGTCTTGGACCCCATCAAGAATTAAGATGACCGGGAGGGTGGGATCTGTTTGTACTGTTTGTACTGTTTGTACTGTTTGCATCGTTTGGGCTTCTTGCCATAGGGTTAAATCCTGCCAAGTCCACCGGGGTTGCTTAACGATAGCCAGTATCCCTTGAGGATTTTCCGTATCACTCATTTTGCGAAGTACCCGCTCATCCACTTCGATAATCGGAACCCCTTTTGCTTGTAGAACCTCCGCCAGGCGGGGCCATAACTCATTCTTTCGCTCAGGACAAACAAAAACCTTCGTCAACAAGGCCCCTCTATTTATTCCCTCTTCCACAAAACGCCAACCCTCGATGAGGAATTCGCCCGCTTCCTCACGAAACTTTCGTTTATGGAGATTCACTACATATTTAACTTGTTCATTCTGTAAGGAGGTCAGCACGTTATCACCCCGTGAAAACTATTCAATATAGCCTTGCCTTTAGCTTTAAACATCAATCCCTCTATATCTCGCTTCCATTCATTAATAAGGGAGTGTCGCAAAATTACTTTTTTAAAGTAGTTAAGACAAAATTATACAACTTCTGTGGATCTTTCGGGAATCACAGTTTTATTTTTTAATAAAAGGAGCCGTTGCTTAACGAACACATCCGTCCGTTTTGCAACAGCCCCTCTTCTCTACTTATTTCGCACTAACTTGTGTTTTAGCTACATTGACTAATTCGGTAAATGCAGCAGCATCATTGATAGCCAGCTCAGCCAGCATTTTCCGGTTTACGGATACACCGGCCTTTTTCAGACCATTCATCAGACGGCTGTAGCTTAAACCGTTCATACGGGCAGCTGCATTGATACGCGCGATCCATAATTTGCGGAAATCACCTTTTTTATCTTTACGGTGAGCATAGGCATAGGCTAAGGACTTTATTACCTGCTCATTAGCCGGCCGGTAAAGTTTGCTTTTCGCCCCCCGGAACCCTTTAGCAAGCTTTAATACTTTTTTATGACGTTTATGCTTCGTTACCCCTCTTTTTATACGGGCCATTGCGAAGACCTCCTTACATGTTAATCTATGTCATCTTTTAATTTTAACAAGGCTCGCCGGCGTTTCACAGCGTTACGCTGAATTCGAACCCCGCCGATCCGATAGTCCTAGCAATGCTTATAGATAAGCAACTAAGCGGGCAATGCGCTTTGCGTCTGTTTTATGCATAACAGTACCTTTGCGCAGTTGACGTTTACGTTTAGGAGATTTTTTCTCCAAGATATGGCTTGTGTAGGCATGATGACGGACAATCTTACCGGTTCCTGTTTTCTTAAAACGTTTCGCAGCTCCGCGGTGTGTTTTCATTTTTGGCATTGGGATATCCCCCTCTCGTGTTAGTCGTGTTTCACAGGTGCTAAAATCATAACCATATTGCGTCCTTCAAGTTTTGGTTCACGCTCTATATTAGCCTCAGCTTTGCAAAAGTCAGCCAGACGCAGGCATAAGGACCTTCCTAGTTCCGGATGGGTAACCTCCCGGCCCCGGAACATAATGGTTACCTTTACCTTATCACCGTCACTTAAAAAGCGTTGGGCGTTGCGTGCTTTGGTTTCGAAGTCATGGTCCTCAATATTGGGACGCAGCTTAACTTCTTTGATCTCCATAGTCTTTTGTTTTTTACGGGCTTCTTTGTCTCGTTTGGCCTGCTCATACTTGTACTTGCCATAATCCATGATCTTACAAACAGGCGGCTTAGCAGTCGGTGCAATTTCCACTAAGTCTAGAGATTTCTCCGTCGCGATTCTTTGAGCATCTCTAAGTTGAACGATACCTAATTGCTCCCCTTCTTCTCCGACAAGACGTACTTCCCGGGCCCGGATTTCGTCATTAATCCGTAAATCCTTGCTAATAGTGAACCACCTCCATATAAATCATAAAGAAAAAAAGACGGGCAGATTTCCACCCGTCTTCTATAACCAAATCATGAGCAAGCAAATAAGCTCAGGACCCGAAGATACCTCATCGACTTTAGCCATGAGGTGAGAAGCGGATGGCTTCTACTTGAACATTAACATTATATTGGGTTTAGAGATTTTTGTCAAATTAATTTTTTACACCAATTTCTTCTTCGCCTTGATCTCCTCTTGAATCATCGCAATAAACTCTGCCACCGAGAGCTTTTCTCCGGAGTTATTTTGACCATAACGGCGGACAGCCACAGTATCCGTTTCCGCTTCTTGGTCGCCCACCACCAGAGCAAAGGGGAGCTTATGGGTTTGGGCTTCCCGGATTTTGTAGCTGATTTTCTCCCGGCGGTCATCCGCTTCAGCCCGTATATCCAGCTCATTTAAACGCTTGACGATATCTTGGGCATATTCCTCATGACGCTCGCTGATGGGCAGAACGCGGACTTGGACCGGTGCCAGCCAAGTTGGGAAGGCTCCGGCATAATGCTCGGTAAGCAAAGCGATGAAACGCTCAATACTTCCATAAACAACCCGGTGCACCATAACCGGACGATGCTTTTGGCCGTCTTCCCCTACATAGGTAAGGTCAAATTTCTCAGGCATTTGGAAATCCAGCTGAATAGTTCCGCATTGCCAGGTCCGGCCTAAGCAATCCCGGAGATGAAAGTCGATTTTCGGTCCATAGAAAGCACCGTCTCCCGGGTTAACCTTATATTCAATCCCCTTAGATTCCAAGGCTTCCTGAAGCGCATTGGTAGCCATTTCCCAAGTCTCATCAGAGCCCATGGAGTCTTCCGGGCGAGTGGAGAGTTCCACATGATACTCGAAACCAAAGACCTTATAGAAATGATCCACCAGGTCGATGACCCCACTGATTTCGTCTTTGATTTGGGAAGGAAGCATGAAGATATGAGCATCGTCTTGAGTGAAGTTCCGCACCCGCAAGAGTCCGTTTAAGGCACCGGACAACTCATGCCGATGAACTAAGCCCAGCTCTCCCATTCTTAAAGGCAGATCCCGATAACTTCTGAGTTTTTGCTTATACATAATCATGCCGCCGGGGCAGTTCATGGGCTTAACGGCAAAATCTTCATCATCGATCTTGGTGGTGTACATATTGTCCTTATAATGATCCCAGTGTCCGGAGTTTTCCCAGAGGTTACGGCTTAAGATAATTGGAGTTTTGATCTCATGATAGCCCCGCTTGCGATGCTCCTGCCGCCAGAAGTCTTCCAGTTGGTTGCGAAGAACCATGCCTTTGGGGTGGAAGAAGGGGAAACCCGGCCCTTCATCATGAAGGCTGAACAGATCCAGCTCTACGCCCAGTTTACGATGATCGCGGCGTTTAGCCTCTTCAAGCTTGAAGAGATAATCATCCAAATCCTCTTTTTTGGCCCAGACCGTGCCGTAAATCCGTTGGAGCATTTTGTTTTTCTCACTGCCCCGCCAGTAAGCACCGGCCAGATTCATCAGTTTAAAAGCTTTAATATTTCCTGTGGAAGGGATATGAGGGCCGGCACAAAGGTCTGTGAAGTTTCCTTGCGTATACATAGAAATAACTTCATCTTCAGGCAGATCCTCGATCAGCTCCACTTTATACTTTTCACCTTGCTCGGAGAAATTCTTCAAGGCTTCACTGCGGGAAATCTCTTTCCGTTCATAATGATTGTTCGCTTTAGCCAGACGGCGCATCTCAGCTTCAATCTTCTCCAGATCTTCCGGAGTAAAGATATGCTCGGAATCAAAATCGTAATAGAAGCCATTATCAATGGCCGGTCCAATCCCTAACTTGGTTCCGGGGAAAAGGTTCTGCACCGCTTCAGCCATAAGGTGAGAGGTGGAGTGTCTTAATACTTTAAGTCCTTCCTCACTGTCGATCGTGATAATCTCTACATCCGCATCATGCATTAAAGGATAGGAAAGGTCTTTTACCTCACCATCCACTTTCCCGGCCACAGCAGCTTTAGCTAACCCTCTGGAGATAGAGGCTGCCAATTGGCCAAGGTTCGTGCCGGGTTCAATTTCCCGGATTGAACCATCTTTCAACGTAATTTTTAACATCTTGCACAACTCCTTTTTATCATTAAAAAAAGCCCTCATCCCAATCTGGGACGAGAGCATTATTCCCGTGGTTCCACCCAAGTCAAAGCTGTTGCTTCATCTTTGAACCCTTAACGCGGGTAACGTCTGAGTATACTATAGCTTCAACTCAGCACTCCGGGGTGGTCTTCCTTTGCTCCTTCATGAGAGATGCTTGCAGCCGGTGACATCTCTTCTCTAACATAAAGGAAGTTTAGTTGACTTATCCACTGCGTGGGCAACAAAAGCAAATTACTTTCCCCATCATCGTTTTCAATATATTATTATATCCACCCTTGTAAACTTTGTCAAATCTTCTCACAGATCGTACAGCTGCCGTCACAATAACTGACCCGACCTTCAAAGACTTTGCAAATAGTTTGCAAGGTATCCTTAAATCCCGGGTCTTTGACAGTTGCTTAAATAAAGAAATCCCTATAAGCCTTAAAAACAGGGCTTTTTTTATTGAAAAAATGTCAAGTTCTAGCTGTTTCTTATTGCGTAATTTGGCGTAATGTGTTATAATATAAGGAATTGGGGGTGTTGATCGCTATGCGACTTAGTATATCCAAGTCTAAAAATGCTACTTCCCTTTATGTTATACAATCTGTTTACGAAAACGGTAGGCGTTCTACTAGAGTCGTTGAGAAGTTAGGAACGGTTGCTGAGTTACAACAAAAACTAAATGGACAAGACCCTATTGAATGGGCTAAATCATACATAGAAGAGCTGAACAAAAAAGAAAAAGAGCAATCGCGAGAAGTCATCGTTAAATACTCGCCATCTAAAGTGATCCCTAAAGATCAACAGCACTTTTTCAACGGCGGTTATCTTTTTCTTCAGCAGATCTATCACGAACTCGATCTTCATAAGGTCTCCGCTGAGATATCAAAAAAGTATAAGTTCTCTTTCGATTTCAATGCTATACTGTCACGGCTTCTTTACGGGCGGATCCTTTTTCCTTCTTCCAAACTCGCTACTTACAAGCACTCCTCAAAGTTCATTGAACAACCTGACTTTCAATTGCAGCATGTGTACAGAGCACTTGAAGTTATTGCTAAAGAAATGGATTTCATTCAATCTTCTCTTTATAGCAATAGCCTTAAAATTTCAAAGAGAAACACCGGTATTCTCTATTATGACTGTACCAATTACTTCTTTGAAATCGAACAAGAAGACGGACTCAAACAGTATGGTGCTTCAAAAGAACACCGGCCAAACCCTATCATCCAAATGGGTCTGTTTATGGATGGAGACGGCATTCCTCTTGCTTTTAATCTCAACAGTGGCAACACAAATGAGCAGATCACACTTAAACCCTTAGAGGAAAAAATACTTTCGGATTTCAAACTTTCCAAATTTGTGGTCTGTACAGATGCCGGCCTAGCTTCTGAAAAGAACAGAAGATTCAACAATGAAGGCGAACGCGCATTTATCACTACCCAATCGATTAAAAAACTAAAAAAGCATTTAAAAGAATGGTCCCTTGATTCAAAAGGCTGGCATCTTGCGGATCATGATAAAACTTATGATATCACCGAGCTTGACGAAAAAACCTATAAAGACAAGTGCTTCTTCAAAGAACGCTGGATTAAAGAAAACGGCCTAGAACAAAAACTCATTGTCACTTACTCCATCAAGTACAAAAACTATCAGCGTCAAATCCGTAATTCACAAATCGAACGTGCTCAAAAGGTACTTGATACGAATCCAACTAAAATTTCAAAAAGCAATCAGAACGACTATAAACGTTTTATTAAGAAAACCAGCTGCACATCTGATGGCGAAATAGCTGACAATGAACTCTACGCCTTAAATATCGAAAACATCGCCGCCGAAGAAGCTTATGACGGATTTTATGCCGTTTGTACGAACCTCGAAGGTAGTGCTCAGGAGATCATCCGGATTAACCAGCGGCGCTGGGAAATTGAAGAATGTTTCCGGATCATGAAAAGCGAGTTTAAAGCACGCCCAGTATATTTAAGCCGCGAAGACAGAATTAAAGCCCATTTTACTACTTGCTTTATGTCACTTATCATTTATCGATTATTGGAAAAAAAGCTAGGAAATAAGTTTACCTGCAGTGAAGTCATCAACGGATTGAGAGATATGAATTTCTATGAGATCAAAGGCGAGGGGTATATACCGACCTACACAAGAACTGATTTTACAGATACGTTGCATGAGACTTTTGGTTTTCGAACAGATTACGAGATCGTGAAAAAGACGCAGATGAAAAAAAATTTTAACACTACTAAGAAATAAAAATATTACTCACTTTTTAAAAACACAAAAAAGCTTGAATGCCTTGCAATCACAGGACTTTCAAGCTTTTTATAGCTTATTAACTGTCAAAGATGAGATTATATCCACCCTTGTAAACTTTGTCAAATCTTCTCACAGATCGTACAGCTGCCGTCACAATAACTGACCCGACCTTCAAAGACTTTGCAAATAGTTTGCAAGGTATCCTTAAATCCCTCATTTCGAATATGCAAAACAATTCGTCGCGGAGCAACGGCAATTAGGGCACTGACGAGCAAATCTTCATAGGTCAGTTCTTGAGATGTATCCATAAAAGTTAAGTCATCCATATATTTTTTGGTGATTTTCTTACCTTCCTCATTGTAAAGGTTGAACTTCCCATGTCTAGTGATTCCAACGTGGAGGGTATGGAGACGGGGTTTCTGCGAGTCCACAAAACGCTTTAACAGTTCGATAAACTCCAGATACTCAGTCTCGATCACATGCTCATTGACCACATAGTTGACGGCTTTATTGATCTCTTCCCGGTAGTCCCTAGCCCGAAATCTCAAAAAGCCTTCCATATCGAAGAGGGGCTGGGCATCCAGGCATTTAACGATCTGGTTAACCAAGGCCGCTTTGCGGTGAACCCGATAACCCTTCCAATCCCGGGACTCCTCATTCAAATGTTGAAGGGCCTTTTCAAAGACCTGAACCACTTCTTCCCGTTTCATTTTATATTTACTCTTGAGCAGCCAGCGGATATGATCCTTTTCCCAGTACAACAAGATTGTTTCGGCAATAGCATTAGCTAGATAATAGCTATGGATTTTCTTGGTAGTCTCCAGTTCCTTCACATCATTCAACTCATCCATTTGGAACTCGCAATCAATCAACCAACGCTTCCCTTGCTGATACTCATGAAGAATGACCGGAAGCTTCTCTTCTTCCTGCAACTGCCTAAGACGCTCGAAGATGCTCTCTCTGTAGTATTGAGTTCCAACCTGTACGGAGTGTTGTTCCACCCTGGCATCCCCTCCATAGTAGAGTATATGAGCGAAGTTTGCTCATATTTCGGCTTATAGCGAAATACTCAAGCTATTTCACAAAACCATATATTCCCTACTATTGCCAGGTTGGTTACTCCTTATTCTTCCAGTTGCAATAAGACAAGTGCTTTATGCCAATAAAAAAGCAAGGGATTCTTCCCTTGCCTTTCCCTCATAGAGGACAAGCTACCTTGTGATTTGAATAAAACTCTTGATGCCGAAATCGCTTTTAAGAATATGGTCGAGTACCCAACCAAAAATGAATTCCAAAAGCTTGCGCGTATGTCCGTCTTGATCCTCGTCGATAGCATCTAAATTGATGGACTCAATTTCTTTGATAAAATCGTCATGAGCTACTTTTTGCTTGAAGTAACCAGGATATTTAATTTTAAGCATGATATTTTCTTCCGATTGGAAGTGGTAGATGGTATACTCCTTAAGCTCCGAAATAATGCCCACAATTTTGTCGTACTTATCCGGAAAAAGATAGTTCTCTAATAAGTCATAAATTTCATTGCCAATTTCAAATAAGCGCTTATGTTGCTCATCGATCTCCGCTACCCCGATTGCATATTCCTCTTTCCAAACTAACATACAATCACCTCAACAAAATTTTTTCCTATATAATTCTAAACCCTTATGTATCCCTAAGAAGTTGTCTCTATTATTGTACCTTAACAAATATGTTTAGCCAAGCCTTTGTCCGATACCCCCAACACTAAAAAACTAGCGAGACAAAGGATTACTCCCTTATCTCGCTTTTCAGTAATTATCATGTTGATCTTGACTATTAATCTATAGCATTAGCCAATAGTTCCTTGACATAACTAGGCAATGCGAAGCAACCTCTATGGATATCCGTATTATAATATTTAGTCTTAATGCCAAGGCTGTTCCAAGTCTCTTCATCCAGATCCTTCAGAGGATCATACTTCTTCGAAGCAAACCCAAATAGCCAATGCCCCGATGGATAAGTAGGAATATGAGCTTGATAAACCCGACAGATAGGAAACAACTCCTTGATCCGCTTATGGGCCCGATTCATGGCCTTGGCGTAGCTTTCATAATAAGGACTCTCATGCTGGTTAACCAGTATCCCATCTTCTTTAAGTGCCTTGTAACAGTTACCATAGAATTCTTTGGTAAAAAGACCTTCTCCCGGCCCAAAGGGATCGGTGGAATCCACAATAATCAGATCATAGGCATTTTCTTTAGTCCGTACATACCTTAAGCCATCTTCAAAATGCAGATGAACTCTAGGATCATCCAACTTGCAGGCCGTCTGAGGTAAATACTTTTTGCATACTTCTACCACCATTTCATCGATTTCCACCATGTCAATGTTTTCAATGAAATCATAGCGGGTCAGCTCACGAACGGTCCCCCCATCACCGGCCCCAATCACCAAGACATTCTTAATCTTGGGGTTAGTAGCCATGGCTACATGGACGATCATATCATGATAGATAAATTCGTCCTTCTCAGTAACCATCATCAATCCATCTAGGGTAAAAAAGGTCCCGAACTCTTTGGATTCAAAGACATCAATCCGTTGAAATTCGCTTTGTCCGGAATAAAGCTGTTTGTCTACCTTAATTGAAAAGCGAACATTTTCCGTATGCTCTTCAGTGTACCATAGTTCCATAGCTATTCCTCCACGACTTTAATATTTTCAATGTCCATATCCTCTGTCCCAGTAAGAAAACATCCTTTGACCTTAGCATAGTCAATGTAGTCAATAATATCGCTAGTTATTCGTTCCCCAGGAGCCAGAATCGGGATACCCGGTGGATAGGCCATGACAAACTCCCCGCTGATATAGCCCTTACTTTCCTTGATGGATACCGAATGCTGATGAGCATAAAAAGCTTTCTGAGGTCCCATAGCTACCAAGGGATTAATATATTCATGATCAAACATCCCCGTTTTATCCCGCTGGTAGATCCGCTTAATCTCGGATAAGGCAGATACCAATCGTTCCAAGGCCAAAGCACGATCCCCCACGGAAATGATGGCTAAAATATTACCAATATCCCCAAATTCGATCTGAATTCCATAATCATCCCGGAGGATATCATAGACTTCGATTCCCGCCAACCCAATTTCTCGAGTATGGATGGATAATTTTGTACTGTCAAAATCAAAAACGGAGTCGCCATTTATTAATTCCTGACCGAAAGCATAATAGCCCCCGATCTTATTTACTTCTGCACGCCCGTAATTAGCTAGATATAGGGCCTTATCAAAAATGCGTTTGCCATCCATTGCTAAATTACGCCGAGAAATATCCAAAGAAGATAACAGCAAATATGAGGCACTTGTGGTTTGGGTCAGGTTAATCATCTGCCGCACTCGACCAACATTTAACTTTTTGTTAGTTAACAAAAAAGAGCTCTGAGTCAGACTACCACCAGTTTTATGCATACTGACCGCTGCCATATCTGCTCCCGCCGCCATCGCACTAAGGGGCATATTCTCCCCAAAGTAAAAATGGGTACCATGGGCCTCATCGACCAGTACCAACATATTATGCTCATGGGCAAGATCAGTTATAGCCTGGAGATCGGAACAGATGCCATAATAAGTTGGGTTATTGACCAAGATGGCCTTGGCATCAGGGTTTGCCAGGATGGCCTTTTCAACTTCGGCCACTGACATTCCCAAAGGTATACCTAGATCTTTATTCACCCCAGGATTCACATAGACCGGTATCGCCCCGCTAATAATCAAAGCATTTATAGCACTGCGATGAACATTGCGCGGCATAATGATTTTCTCACCCTGCTGACAAGCACTCATAACCATAGCTTGTACCGCTGAGGTAGTCCCATTAACCATGAAAAAGGCATGATGAGCCCCAAAGGCATCAGCCGCTAACTCCTCAGCCTCTTTGATCACGGAGACAGGGTGGCCAAGATTATCCAAGGGCTTCATGGAGTTTACATCCACAGAAAGGCACTTCTCGCCCAGAAAATCCGTCAACTCCGGGTTTCCCTTGCCTTGTTTATGACCGGGAACATCAAAGGGTACCACACGCATCGATTTATACCTAAGCAACGCCTCATAAATAGGTGCCTTACTTTGCCGTTGTAAATCCATGGGACCACCACCTTAAAATAATGTACAAGATATAATGATACAAAATCTTACGAAAAAAGTCGATAAGTAAAGATCCTTTGATACAACATTTTTAAGAAAAATATTTTTTAGTTCCTCAACGGTGTCCTTCCCATAGACCTAATTAACCAGGATAAATAAGGCTACAATCATATAATGTGCAAGTTTCCCAATTGACATTCCGGATAAAAATTCAACCGGATGAGCCCCCGCTCAGGGTGCCCTCCGGTCTGAGTTTTAGCCCAAAATAACCAAGTGTTTTTGAAAGACAATCCTAAAAGTCTTTAGCCACTGAATGCCCCATGCGAGGATCTCATCCTTGTTTGTAAAGTCCGTATATATCGCAATTCTACAACCTCTACGCTCATCAAGACGCTCCCAAGATATCTCGCCAAGACCTCTCTCGATTTCTTCCTTTTTCTCGTAAAGCAGGTCAAATATCTGTTTATTTTTATCTTTTTCACCAGAGTCAATATATAACTCGATGGAAAATCTATTATTGCTTCTGAATGTTGCTGTATAGGCATAACCAGAAACCCCTGCAGAAAAGGTTTTCCATTGATCATGATTTACTTTTTTGGAATTAGTAAAGCCCGGTAACTCTTTATGTACTAAGGCAAGAAAGTCAGTAAAAAAGTCTTTATAAAACTCTTGTCTCTCGGATACCCCTGCTGGAGTTGTTACCTTCTTTTTATACTCTTTTGACCAATCATTAGGAGAAGCCTTTACATTAAAGAAAGGTGCAGGATCGGATTTATCAATCCGAATAAGCTGAATTTCTATGGCAAAAAACTGCATATCCTCATTAGTTACTTGATTCAACCAGTCAATAGCCTTACGGTGCTCATCCCGTACTTCTTTAGATACCCAAATCAATGTCCTTGCATCTACTCCTGAAGCATAGGTTAATATTTGTCCAAGATGACTATGGTCAGTTATTTCAAGTTGATTCTCAATAGCAATAAGATTCCCATCTGCGTCCTTTGCAAGAAGGTCTAACGAAAAATCCCCTACGCCATGCTCCACTGAAATTACTTCCAAATCTAAACCCAAGGATTCACCTAAAAGAGCTATATTCTCCGCAAGCCAAGGCGTAAACTCATGCTCCTCATGTTTCCATACAGTACGCAGATCCTCAACATAAGACAGTTTTCCTAGGTTCATTTTTTCAAACCCTCCATCTCTAACTCCCAATCCCCACTAAACAAAATCTACAAAGTATTACTTCTGCCTTTGATGTTTGAAAATCGATTCTAAAGAGGGTAATGGGATTTTAAAAAGCCCTAAACACCTTTAATAAAACCATGTACATCTGCCAATGTTCTCTCGGCATCTTGTTTACTAGCGAGATAAAAATCATCATAATCGCTAGCTAGCCTTAAATCTTGGGCACTAGCTATAATTTTACGATACTCCTTTGGAAAAATCTCTGTCTTTACAAAATTTAGATTGAACATACTGATAACCCCTGAGTACTTACGCGAATCAAGTCCTAGTGTAGCTAAAGCAGCTCTTGCAACTTGGAAAAGAGCGTAATATGACTTAGACAAACAATCTTGATAATAGCCTAACTTTAATAATTCTTCTGCCACCATAAGCCGTTCCTTGGCAGATTATAATCGATAAAAGCCAGATCCCTAGTGCTTACATCGTCCATAACGTTTCACCTTCCCGTAATAAGTTTCGACGAATGGGGCATGCATGGTTGCAAGTCGATCAAAATCGTCCGCCTCATACACATTCAGAGAAAATTTATGCTCATATCCTACTTCATCTAGCAAAAGGAAGTCATACAACCGATCTCTGTTAACTTTATTCCGATCGCGAACAAGAATTAATATATCAATATCTGACTCCGGGGAAAAATCACCACGACTTCCCCGACTTAGTAATTACTTAAATTGTATCACTAAGTATTAACTAACTTCAACTCCCGTTTCCTAAATTAGCCATACCGTTTCGACCGCCTTACCCGGTAGAACCTAAACCCTTTGACCATTGCTGCTTACAGTTATTAAATCTCAACGGTTCGAGAGGACTCGAACCTCCGGTCCCTGCAAAGTTATCTTATTACACTGACATTAAAACAATACGCTCCATTAGCAGTCTAGATCACTGAAACAAATTTTAAACAAATAACCGGATGAGCTCCCGTTCAGTGTGCCATCCGGTTATTTCTTAATCTTTTTTTCTAGAATCGGGAACTATGTAACATTAAGCGAACTTTTACCCTCCGTACGATACTAAGTGGTGATATACTATTCAAACCGCTCTTTCGTTCGCAAATGGATTCCTTATACAACTTTATTATACTCTTCTATTGTTGAGATTATTATCCCTTAATTTAGAGGATACTTCAAGAAGTTTCTTTTTATATTCAGGTAATTCAATCTCAATATCAGACTGGTCATTAATATTCATTGTTAATTCCCATATATGCCCCCTTCCTTCAACGAATTTACTTTTCAAGATCATCAGTTCCATTAATGTACCTTTTAAGGGCCTATGCTCATTGCTAAATTGTCCTGATAACTCGCTTATATGAATACTTCCTTGGCATTCATAGCCGACTATACGAACATTAATATAATGTTCTAGTCTGTTGTCCATCACCTCACACATTACGATGTCACCGTATTCTAAGGGCTTTAACTCATCTACAGCTTCACTTGAGGTTACTTTTAGATCAACAGAAGCATTAAATGCTCTTGGGCCATCAAAACTAAAACCAACACAAAATTCGACTCTACTCTTAATTAAATCTCTGTTAATATTTCGTGTAGATGACGGGTTAAAAAATACGTCAGTTTGATATGCGGTAATATATGCATGATTTTCATTTACATACTTTTCATTTATTCTTCCACTAAGTTTAGCTAATTTGGCTATTGCCTCATTTTCATTAGATAATGATAAATTTTTATATGGTATGAGTCTCTTAATCCCAGTGTCTTCCTTTCCCAACCAATCTTGAATTCTTGTTCTATTTGGTAAGTTTGTTGCCCTGGATTTTAAGTCGGCTAAGAGCCTTGGCAATCTACTTTCAGCATCAATACTACCCTCAACAGCTTTTATATATGTAAGTACAAAACGATAATAATGTGCATCAACAGAATCAGATAAAGCTACCCACTGGTTTAACTTTATTAAAGCATCATCAAGTATTGATCTTGGATTATGCGTACTTAATCTCCTTACTGCATTAAACCATATGCGGATATTAATACTTTTTTGAGGTTCCTCAAGGATGTTTTGCCTCATTAGGTCCACAACTCGTTGTAAATTATTTTGATTATTCACTATGTTATTTTCTTCATATGATCTTGCTAACATACGTCTAATTCTTGGTTTATCGATTTCCGGAACTGAACTAAGATAGGATTCCCAAAGATCTATAGTTTTGGCAAGATTGCCCTTTAAGATTTGTATCTGTGGTTCAATCTCCAATATCGCTTTACTCTCAAAATCTTTTAAATTATCATATTGGCTACATTCATCAAAAAGATTACAGGCTAAATCGACAAACTGCATATACCATGAATCACTATTCTCTCTTATGAATTTTGCGGTGTCACTGTTTCCAGACATATATTTACCAAGTTCAATAATTGATAAACAAAGATTAATATCCGATATATGCCCAGCGACCCTTTTGCCTATTTTTCGAACATCCTCAAATAGCTCTTGTGCTTTTAGCACATTTGTTAATAGTTCACTGTACCTTTCTTTTAATTCGGCATCTCCTTGATTATTTTTGAACTTTCTAATCTCTGGTATCAATTTATTAGTTATTTCTGCAGTGTAACCCATTGCCTTCATATGATATAAAAGCGGATCTTTTTTTCTAACCTGTTCCTCATTAAAGCCTTCGTTTAATTCGATTGCCTTATTAATATTTTTAAATCCGTTTTTATAATCCTTTTCTATATAATAATTAAACCTCGCTAGATGTGCTAAGAAATGAGGTTCTTCCGGGTAAACTTCTACAAGTTTACTAAAAATGCTTCCAATTGCAATCAGTCCTGCTTGACTTAGCTCACCAAAAACATCTCTTTCTTCATTGTAAATATTTTGAACAATTGTAGCAAATGAAGGCCTAGCTTCGGCATCTTCAATTCTAGTTATGAATAACGTTCTCAATAATGTTACAGTGTCTTGATTAATTGCAAATTGACTTGGACGCGAATCTTCAATGAATCTTAAAATATAATCCAGTAATCCCATATACCGAATTCTTAATCCATCTGGACCTGTTGATACTTGAATTAATAATTCTTCCGCAAAACGATGATATTTCATTTTGCAATACTGTTTCTTAGGCCCGCGTTTTATTATAGTAACTAACATTCGAAATGCGCCAATTTCTGATAAGAACTCATCATTAACATTTGGGTTTTGAAATAACTCTTCAAAAAAATTAAAATCAAGGTACTCATTAGCAAAATCCGCTAAAGCCACATAGACTAAAAGTCTTTTAGTATCTTCGTTTAAAGGATTCAAATAATTTTTTATATAAGGTTTTACTCCCTTAAAGTTTTGGTCCATTGCCATTAATGCCATTATAAACGGAGATCTACTTTCGCTATCTTCTGTTTCATTACAAATTGCTAAAAGATTTTCTTTACATATTTCGTTACATACATAGGGTATAAGTTTATTACACATCTCACCGGTTTCTTGAGGAGATAAATTGCCTAAAACAAAGTCCGGATTCTTCAAATTGGTTATTCTAGTTTGTTCATTACGATTAAAATAACATAGTACATGACTAAAATTCTCAGCCTGTAAGTCATCTCTTAAGTCAGCAACCTCTATCTTTGACATATCATTACTATCAACTAAAATAAGTAAAGGTAGTTTACAGATATTAAAGAGACTTGAAAATTTAGATTTTTGTTCCGAATTATAGTTTCTAACAATAATAACTGGATATTCGAAGTGAAAATCCCAAGCGATTCTGCGAAGTTGAGTTGTTCCCCCATGACCAGGTAAATAATCAAAAGTGAAAAACGTCCTAGGTTTTTCCTTTAAAACTCTTCTTAACTTTATTGTATATGAGGTTTCGTAAACAGTACGTACTATATCATCACGCCTTATTAGCCCTTGCCAGCTAATAGGATACGAACCGTCATAAAACCTACTAGGGTCACTGTATTCATCATACTTATCGTCGGAATACTCTATACCCCGATATACAACTTCAGCGAAGTCAGAAAACTTTGCAAGAAAGTCTGGTTCTAACTCCTTACCACCATCAAATGAGGGTATAAATCTTTTTGTAGAGGCTTTATGGATAGGTACGTTTCGTTTTCCAAGCCGAGAAACAAATTCATTATATGATAATGCTGTCCGTTTAAAATTATCATACTCTATATCCAGATACTCATTCGCACCCGATAAAAGATAAAAGTCGACATTTGACGTCTCTTCATCACTATTCAAATAGGCACTATTAAACTCGCCTACAATATAATCTAGTATTTTTTCATCAATGCCCTGCAAAATCATCACTTTTGCAGGTTTGGTATATGCTGAATATATTTTTCCTAAAAAACCAAAAAGGTTTTGGCCGTACTTACTTTTCCAGGAATTAAATTTTTTCATAATCGAAGTCGGATTATCAATATATCCATTAGCCATCACCCAATACGGAGTCGCAGACACTCTTATTGGGCGTCTAGAATCACCTAGGCTTAAATCTCTTATTAACCCTCTTCTTTTGGTTATCGATTCATAACAACTTTCTAGACCAGTTGTATCTGAGCTGGGATTAAAATCAATTATTAAATCCCAATTAAATTGAAAAAGGCTAGAAATAGCTTCTTCATTAACATCTACTTGTTCAGGAGTAATTAGAATATAACAATTATTTTCATCAAAATTATCACAGTCGTTTTTCATTTCAAGCCACGCATTTTCGTCGCCTAATACTGAGTCTGTAATAATTGGATAATCGATTTTAGGATCGATATACGTTTTAAAGAATTTACTTATTTCAAATAGGTTTTTTCGTAATCTTGAAGGATCAGGAATTTCCCCCGTATGTTTTGGATTATTGTTATTATTTTTAGTTCCTAAACAAATCATTTCAACATCTATACTAGTATTTACTACAAGTCGAAGAAACTCTTCCTTCAAATCATAATGGGTTGTATTTTTATTTGTTAACCATGAAACTCGAGAATCACAATATGATTGTGTTATTTCCCCATTATTAAGTTGTGCCTTGTATTTTTTATGTAAGAAGTTTTTATAAGCTAATTCCATAGATCTATAAGATTTTGTTCCGGAATCTTTTAACTTTCTACTTGAATTTTCAAAATCCCCTCCGTTTTTTAATAACATAAAAGTTTTGTAGTCTTCAAGACTATCTATAAAGTCTGCAACTATGCTATTTGTATTTGTATAATTAGTATTTCTGATTTTCTCTCTGAAGCCCTTAAGTCTTTTCCGATTGTTATGCCTCAAAAACACCATCTCCTTAATTATTATATTACATAATTATAAATAAGCTATTTTAATCTACTAAGGCATTCAACAAATTTCCCATATTTTCCTTCTTCGTATTTAAATCTTCCGCTAATTTAAAAGACCAGACAATATCCTCAAAAGACATTTATCCGGTCTAAAAAAATTTATTTCATTACTTATTAAATTCAATATCTTCCCCTAAGCATTATTCCCCTGTTCATAGGGCTTAATAAGACCATAAAGAGTCTCGATGGTTGGAACCTGAAGATTATGTCTAGCTGCAAGGCGGATCGCATAGCCTTGGAGGTTTTCTACCTCCAAAGGCAAGCCTTTGCGCTTATCTTGGTGCATAGAAGAAGTGGACCCTTTTTGATATTTCCCGAGACCAACCATATTTTGCTCTACAAAATCTTCGGCTAAAGTAGCTCCGGAAGCTGTCGCTAAGCTTTTCATTTCTTCCAGTGCATGGCGATAAACATTTTTTGATCCCTCGTGGGAATCGATAAGATCCGTGGTGAGGTCACCGGCAGTGGTAACGCCGGAAAATACGCTAATAAAAGCATATTTAGCCCAAGCCTCATCCCAAGCTGTTTTGCTGTAGACTGATTTGAAATTCGCCTTAGCCAGGACTTGCGCCAGTTGTTGACAAAAGGCTTCACTAGAAGGTTCTAATTCCCCAAAGATGATCTGAGCGAGTTTACCGGTTTGAATAATGTTTCCTTCTGAATCTAAGGTAGCGATAATTTTGCAAACCCCACCCAAGACGTTTTCCTTGCCAAATTCCTTCTGGAGGATTTCAAAGTGTTCTACCCCATTCAAGAAGGGCAATATTTTAGCACCCTTATCCACTAAAACCTTCAGTTGGGGAAGGCTTGCAGCCAAGTGGTAGTTCTTTAAGCCAAGGATCACCAGATCACAGGCGGGTATATCTTCACTTTTGGTAGCGATCTGAGGCTCTTGAAGATGTACATCCCCTACTACGCTCTTAATCACTAACCCGTTAGCTTTCAATTGGGCCGCTCTTTTTTCCCGGACTAAGAAGGTTACATTCACCCCAGCCTCTGCCAATCTCCCTCCAAAATATCCTCCGGTAGCCCCTGCTCCAAGTACAGTTATGTTCATTACTATCTGTCCTTTCCCTATTGTACTTAATCTATCCCCTATTTTACCGCAAATTTGCCCAAAGTAACACCGTAATACTGAGACCGATTTTTATTTCCGCTAAGAAACTTTCTTAATAGCAGCATGTTCCTTGATAATTTGGTCAAGCTCATCTTCACTCAGGTTTTCTTTTTCAATTAAGGCATTAGCAATCTGCTCCAAAGTTCCCCTTTCTGCAGCTAGAAGAGCCCGTGTCTCTTCATACAATTGAAGAGCTAATTTTGAGGCTTCCTCAAGAATGACTAAGTCCGCATTCACCTGCAGCTCCTTTAGGGAAAGCAAGCCAAAGCGAGAATGCATGCCATAAGTAACGATAATTTCTCGGATATGGGCAGTTGCTTGCTCGATATCGTTAGCGGCTCCTGTCGTGACGGAATCTTCCTTACCAAGCAGGAGATATTCAGCAACTCGGCCCGCATAACGGATTTTAACGTTGTTAAGCAATTCTAGTTTGCTGTATAGTCCCATTTTCTTAGGCGTTATAAAAGTAACCCCTTCGGCCCCAGAGGTGGAGGGGACAATAGAAACTTTGGGGATCTCCATGTCCGTCAAAAGTTTGGCGCATAAAGCATGCCCGCTTTCGTGCCACGCTACAATTTGCTTGTGCAGGAGATCCTCATTCTTAAATTTCTTTTTACTACCTTTCATCACTGTTTTAAAGTATGCCTCATCAATATCTTCTAAAGTAATGATGGATTGATGCTTATTAGCGGCCATAATTGCTGCTTCATTGAGCAGAGATTCTAACCCCGCCCCCGAAAAGCCAATGGTTTGCTTGGCCAGATGCTCAAGGTCAATATCTTCAGCCAGCTTTTTATTCTGTGCGTATACTTTTAGGATTTGTAAGCGCGCCCTTTGATCGGGTAGGTTGACCATAAGGTGCTTGTCAAAACGTCCCGGACGAATCAAGGCAGCATCTAAATCCTCTAAGCGGTTGGTTGCGGCAATTACCACAATTCCTTCTGAACCGTCGAAGCCGTCCAATTCATTCAAGAGGGCGTTAACGGTTTGGTTATGCTCACTATTATTAAAGGCGGAGCGCTTCGCCCCAACCGCATCAATTTCATCGATAAATACGATACAAGGAGATTTTTCCCGAGCTTTTTTAAATAGATCACGAACCTTGCGTGAACCCATCCCCACATAAACCTCAACAAAATCAGAACCACTCATCGAAAAGAAGGGCACACCCGCTTCTCCGGCAATGGCTTTGGCGGTAAGGGTCTTTCCTGTCCCCGGCGGGCCGTAGAGGATAATTCCCTTCGGCAATTTAGCCCCCATGGATTTATAGTGCTGAGGACTTTTTAAAAACTCAACCAAGGTTTGAATCTCATCAAGAATTTCCTCGTTTCCAGCTATGTTGACAATTCTGGTATTGGGAACGTTTGAAGTTTCTTCTATAGCTTTGTTACTTAAGGAGTTAAAAGAGAAACCACCCTGACTTTTTTTCAATAGTACCCCAATCAAAATAACTTGAAGACCCAAGGCAAGGATAATCGCCGGGGAAAATCCCCATTTCTTCGTCTCTTCTACTACTATTTCATTATCTAGAAGGTAGCGTTTAAAATTCTCTTCCTTAGGGTTGTCTGTAATGTAAGCTGTATCTTGTTTATCGTAAAAATGAAACTTCCCCGACTCTAAATTAATGACTACACTGGCTACCTTTTGATCTTCAACCATTTGCGAAAATTCATTAAAACTAACCCTATCCGTACTTGATTCTGACGTAAGCACAAATATAACCGGCAATACTACTATTAGCCCAACAATTAGGACTATGTATTCCCAATTTTTCTTTAAGAACTCCTTCACCTAATTACCCCACTCTTTCGAAAATTTTGTAACATTATATAACAACTTAGAGTAATTATCAATTGGTTTACAAAATAAAAAAGCTATTTCTTTTAAAACCATTTCTTTTAAAAGAATATAGCCGAAACAACTTAATTACCTACAGAAGCAGCTTAACCTACGTAAAATACTTAATAACTGCTTTTGGAAACCTCTTGTTTATTAATGAGGTAAAAAACTTTTTAATATCTTCGGCTTGCTCCTTCGGATATACATATTTAAATCTCCCGAATCTACCCCATTTTAAAGACCTATTCTCCTCGTTCATATCCAACTTCGTCCTTGGAAATCTTTCAACGATTAATTCTTTAGCAACCTCTGTAAATCTATGCTGAATCAATTCAAAAGTTAACTCTTGCTGACAGAGCCCAGGCCCTAAATGCTCTTCAAGTTTCCCAAAAAGGGAGATATATTCTTCCTTCCAATTTTCATAAATCATTATCGGGGCTACTAAAAATCCAATCGGATAACCCGAATTTGCTAGTTTAGTAATGGCCTCTATTCTCTCCTCTAAACTTGCAGTATTATGTTCAAAATTACCCAGAACATAACTAGAATTTATGCTTATTCTAAAATCAGTATTTTTATTGTGCTGGAGATTTAAAAGAGAATCGACATTACTAAATTTCGTGACCACCCTTAATCTAGCATTTTCTTGAGTTGAAAAAAATTCTATCGTCTTGGCAAGGGTTCCGGTGATATGCTCCAAAGCTAGAGGGTCCCCCAAGCTCGCCGCTTCAAAGGTGGTTATTTTAGCTTCATCTTCTTTAATATGCTCTTTGATTAAATCAAAAACATCTTCAAGATTTACAAAAACCCTTATATAAGGATATGTCCCCTGCGTAGTCTGAAGATAGCAATATTCACAATTACCAGGGCAATTGCTCACTAAGGAAAACTGATAGTCAGCCGATGGCCTGCAGACATCAAGTTTCTTTATCTTGTTTACCGTAAACAAAATAGTTCTCTTTGAGTTTGCATACTTTTCAGCAGATGTTTTACCTGGAATATATCGCGCTGCACTTCTAGCGGAAGCCTTAATGATTTCCACAGGTTTATCCTGGAAAAAACTATATATTTCCTTACCTAGAGGGTATTCAAGACTGGAAGGATCAAAAATGACACGTTTAGGCATGAATAATTTCATTATACACCTCTCCACTTTAGTAACAGATTATTAGTCTCGATCCTTCAGTTATTATTATGATTTTATATAGTTGATATCCAAAAACTTAAAGACAAAAGTAAAGAGCATTTTTTCTCCAAGGGAAAAATCATTTTTTGTCGAATAGTAGCATTAGTATTAGTTTTCCCGCTTCCACGCACGTTAGCCACCTTCTCTCAGCCCTTGTGATCACTTGCGTTTTTTGAGCTGAGAATATAATACCTTTTTAGTTGGCAAAAATATAATTCCCTTTGCACTAGGATTTTCAACAGGGAGGATGTTATATGATTACAATACAAGATGTCCTAAGAGCTGACGTTTTTCAAAACTATAAAATTTTGGCTGGCGAAAACGGTCTGTCGCGGGAGGTCACAACAATAACCATCGCCGAAGTTCCGGATGCCGCCAAATGGTTAAGGGGAGGCGAACTTGTTTGTTCGACAGCGTTTTTTATTAGTAACACAGGTTTAGAACAAAGCGAATGGGTTGAAAGTCTGATAGTGAACGGAGCATCTGCTTTAGCAATTAAGACCAGTCGCTTCCTTGGGGTATTGCCTAATAGCATAATCGAATGTGCCAATAAGCATAACTTTCCTATCATCGAACTGGATCATGAGGTTACATGGCCGATAATCATTGAATCCTTTATGGATTATTTAACGAATCAACGGATAAAAATAATGCAGCATATTGAGGATGTTCAAAGGAATTTAATCGACCTCGTTTTAGAAAACAACACCATCCAGACCATTGTCAATAAAATCTCCGAATTAGTGGGAAATACTATCATCATAGAGGATGCAAAACTTAACGTGATTGCGGTAAGTAATTTAGAAGGAGATGGCCAATCCAACCTCGATTCTCCAATTTTAAAGGAAAGAATCAACGAAGATTTCAGGCAAAATATTATTAGGTCCAACTTTTATAAAGCAGTAAAAAGCGGTGAAAAAAACAAACATCTAGAAAATAATATTAAAATGCCGAATTTAGAAAAGAAGAGGAATTATATGATCCCTATCTTTTCAAACAAAACAATCTACGGTTTTATTTCCTTGTTAGAAAGCCATCAAACTTACTCATCCACAGATCTTATGTTATTAAGAAATTCTTCCACTTCCATCGCCCTTCAATTGATGAAACAATACTTGAACCAGCAAACGTACAGAAAAAAGAACTTGGCCCTTATTGAGGACATTATTCATGGGCGGATTCATACGCAAATTGTCTTTGAATATGATTTTCTTAATATAAATTTAGCTAACCCTATGGTTGCCGTTCTTATCGACTATGCCGAACCCAATCTTGAAAACAATTATTTTTGGGAACGCTCTGAAGATCTCATAACTATGACTATCAACAAACACCTATACAAATACTTCAATCAAGTGATTATTGGTAATAATGGATCAGTATTTACTTTATTGGTGTCCTTTCAGCCTAATCAGGTGGAGAAAGTAAATTCGCTAGTTAAAGAAGCTATGGTAAATGCCTTGGAAGAATTATCGAAGCAATTTGGCGAAGATAAATTTAGTATAGGGATTGGCGGAGCCTATCCTCAACCAGAACTAGTAGGAAAAAGCTTTAAAGAGGCGAAAACGGCTTTATCTGTAGCAAAAAAATGTAAGAGCAGGAGAGGTAACGTGCTTCTTTTCGAAGAAATTGGTATTCATCGCATTATTTCTATGATTCAGGATACCGCCAAAATAAGAGACTTTTGTGACGACCTCCTCCTTGAACTAAAAAAATACGATGCAAAAAATGGCGATGTGCTATTAGAAACCCTTCACGAATTCCTCTTATGTGATTGTATAGTAAAAGAGACAGCCAAGAAAATGTTTGTCCATCCAAATACTGTAACCTATCGGATTAAGAAAATAAAACAACTTATTAAACACGACTTAGATCTCCCAGAATTCAAGATGGCATATCTATTCGCTTTAGAAGCCAATGATTTCCTCAAGGAATTATTTTGTTACGAGGGTCAAACCTTAGACAATGACAAAAAGCTTCCTTCATTGCCTGAAGTATAATGACAGGGTCGGATGCTACCCATAAATAATGGGAGCATCCGAACCTGTCTCATAATCACTTTTGAACTAACTTTTCGTAGTGACTTGGTTCCCGATCAAGAACGAGGTGAGTACCAGGAACCACTGCTTTTAAGCGTGCGTTGCACAAATTGCAGTAAGTCCCTGTCGCATGAAGCGACTTGTTAAGCAATGTCGAGGCGATAATACTTCCTGACGGATCGACAATAAAGCTAGCCGCATCAGCGGAATCACCGAGAACGCCAGAATAAACGGCAACAATAAAAATTCGATTCTCCGCAGCCCTAGTTCGGGCTAAAGGAGCTGCCTTTGCAAAGGACATTCCATGTTGCCAAATGACTACATCGGCCCCTTTAAGCATTAAGCAGCGGGCAGCTTCAGGTAACAACATCTCTTTTTCGTGAAGGAAACCGATTCTTCCAATTGGTAGATCTTCAACCACAGGAAATTCATTTTCCGGGTTAGTAGAATCATTTTGAGGAACAGAATCCTTTGTAAGATAGCTGGCTAAGACTTCCTTGTTACTGATTAAACGGGTTCTTGTTTGGCCATCAGTAAAATCAGTTACCGCCATGAATTGATCCGCTTCTAATAAGCCTTGATATGGTGTAACTTCTTCTTCACCAGTTACTGTCGGTAAGACAATGAGCTTTGGCCCTAACTCCAAAAGGCGTTTAACATGGGTAATTCTTGTATCCATAGAGCCACCGTCAGTGACTGAACTGCTTACCGTGACGAATGGGGTTAAAAGCTCAGGGACAACAGGTTCGGTCAAGTAACGATAAATAGGTAGCCCTGTTGTTTCAGTGGTTAAAATCCCATACAAGTCCGGACGCCTAACGGGTAGCTCCTCATCAGCAACACATTGAATCTCGCCTTTCGCATCTGTAGGAATTTCTACCGATACGATCATATTCTTATCCGAGGGAGCTTGGGCAACACAGGTTCCATCCGGGCTATAAACAGCGGAGCGGCCTGCATAGGTAACTGAGTCTGCCTCCACACCCCATTTATCGGAAACCGCTAACCAGACTTTATTTTCCCGGGCTCTGGTAGCCAGCATATAGTCAACTTGGGCATTACTCAGTTTTTCAATTTCTGGTCCCGTTGCCGTGAGGTTGGCCAAGTCTATAATCAGCTTGACATTTTCCAGGGCTACGCTGCGAACCAATTCTGGTAAGCGTGCATCTGCACAGATAATAAGACCAACCTTGCCGAATTCCGTATCTGCCGTAACGACTTCCGGTCCCGGTGTGAACCATCTTCTGTCAAAATGCCAGAGATTGCTTTTCGATTTTCTCGCGATCTCCTTCCCATCAGGATTGAAAAGACTGGCTAGATTTTTATTCTTGTAAGCATAACCAAAGGCAATATAGGTATTGGTTGTCTTACTGATTTCGCTTATCTCGTCCAATATCTTTTCCATTGATTCTTCATACTCCGGCTTGTCAAAGGGAGCTAAAAAGTAGGCCGGATATACGCTCTCCGGAACTATAAGCAAGTCATGGTTTTGAGCTGCTTCAAGAATTAACTTTTTTATTTCAGCCCAGGCCTTATCGGAGTCTTGCCAAGCTTGAGCCTCAACTTGTAAACATGCTAATCTCATATATAATCACCCTTTACTTAGAAACATCCTTTAAGCAACACACATTTCCCGACTAGAAATCTAACTAATTAAACTGTATTTTTTGCTGCTCTTTCCCGCCAAAACCGAATCAATCCCACGTCTTATCGATGTAACAGAGTGCTCAATTAATTCCTTTTCATCCGGTAGTAAATCAATGGGTAAGACCTTTTCAACACCCTGTCGGCCAATGACAGCTGGAACATTCAGGACCAGATCTTTATAGCCCATCTCACCTTCTAAGTGAACTATACAAGGCATTACGCGATGCTTATCCATCAAGATCGACTCTACCATATCTGTTAAGGCAGCAGCAGGGGCATAATAAGCACTGCCGTTTCCTAGCAAATTCACAATTTCCCCACCGGCATGACGAGTCCGTTCAATAATTTCCTGAATCTTTTCTTCCGGTAATAATTGCTGAATCGGTATCCCGTGAACAGTACAATAGCGTACTAGAGGGATCATATCATCCCCATGAACACCCAAGACAAACCCGGTTACATCTTCGGAAGATACATTAAGTTCATCAGCTACGAAATAACGGAAACGTGCCGAATCCAAAACTCCTGATTGCCCAATAACTCTACCCCGTTCAAACCCTGACTCCTTAAAAGCAATATACGTCATAATATCAACAGGATTGCTAAGAATGATCAGCGTACTATTCGGTGAATATTGAACAACCTGCTGGACTACACTGGTCACGATCTTAACATTAATATCACACAGTTCGTTACGTGACATTCCTGGCTTACGAGCAATACCGGCCGTAATAACTACTACATCTGAATCAGCAGTATCTTGATAATTCGAGGTACCCATTACCCGAACACTGGAACGGGTCAAAGGGCTGGCCTCCATAATATCTAGTGCTTTCCCTTTGGTCGGATTTTCGTTTGCTTGGGTATCAAGTAAAACAACATCGCCTAACTCTTTCATAGCCAACATAAAAGCGGTTGTTGTACCTGTGAACCCAGCCCCGATCACGGATATTTTCGCCATGAAATCGACCTCCTTAGGCACGCTCCACGTATTTGCCGTCTCCTGGTTTTCCTAATAATTTGCCTTCAGCCATAATGACTTGACCTCTTAACAAAGTCATGACAGGTTTACCGGTGCATTCAAAACCGTTAAAGGGCGTCCACTTAGCTTTAGAATGAATTGATTCATCCTGAATAGTCCACTTCTTGTTCATATCAACTAATACAATATCCGCATCTGCTCCCACTCGAATGCAGCCTTTTTTCGGGTAAAGCCCCAGTGCCTTCGCTGGATTCTCGCAATACATTTGGACAAATCTTTCCAGGGAAAGTTTATTATTGTTTACGGCTGTCAGCATTACCGCACTTGTGGTATCAATACCAGGTAGTCCAAAGGGTGTTTTCCAAATTGACCCTGAACTTTTGTGCTGCTTAGTCGAAGGGGCATGATCCGAAGCAAGAATGTCAAGTTCACCATTACCCACTAGCTCCATCAATTCCTCAGCTTCTTGGGCTGAACGAGATGGAGGGGTAAACTTACCAAAGGACCCTCTCTCTGCCAGGGTATTTTCCTCAAGGTATAAATATTGCGGACAAATCTCAGAAGTTACGTTAGCCCCACTTGCTTTTGCCTCTTGAACCATACGAACTACATCTGGATTACTCAAATGGGCGATTGTTACATTGGCTCCTGTTTCTTTAGCAATAAAACATACATTTGCTACAGAAACAGCTTCTGCATCTTTGGAACGCCATTCCTGGATTACATGACCATCTTCACGGTTGTTCTCCTTGAGAACTTTTTCATTTTCTGCCGTTATTGCTTCATCTTCACAGTGAACCAAAACTCGTCCGCCAAAGGAAGCAAGTTTTGAAAAGGCACCATAAAGGCTTGCATTATCTTGTCCGGGAACACCATGAGTTGTGCAGGTGAACATCTTAAAGTATGATACACCCTCCTGCCAGAGCTTTTCCAATTCATCATATTGACCTGGCCAGATATGGGCAGCAAAGCCAAAATCTACGAGGGCTCTTTGTTCAAAATACTCCTTATATTTAGCGAAGTCCTCAACCTTAAGGATCGGGCGACTATGCGTGTGTTCAATTACAGTTGTTACTCCAGCCATTGCTGCCGCAGTAGTACCATGAATGTAATCTTCACGCTCAGATTCCCCTAGATCCATAAAATGCACGTGTTCATCAATAAATCCCGGTAACACTAAAAGTCCCTTAGCATCAATGGTCTGCTTAGCATTTCCAAAAGGAGAAGAGCTTATTGCCTCGATTTTTCCGTTGTTAATTGTTAAACAACCTTCAACCTGACCTTGTTCAGTTTGAATTTTTGCATTGACTATTTGAATGTCGTACATAAGTTCCACTCCTAGTTGTCTATATTTTAATAATTTCCACCTTAATTTAGAGGAAGGAATTTTGAGGCACATCAACCTAAAGCTCCTTCCTTCCTCTATTTAAATTTGAATTGAAATCTATATCAATTACATTAAATAATGGTTAATCCACGAGGATGTTTAGTCATACGTTTTGCTCCCTCAGCAGTCACTACAAAATTGTCACCGATCTGAACAGAAGCACCCTTAGCTTTTACTGTAGGATGAATAGCAAGATACATGTTTTCTTGGAGTACCATGTCATCAAAGGCATCGAAATAGGGACGCTCTACGAGCCCGTATCCCTGACCGTGTCCACACAAACGGATTTCAGGGTCAAAGCCGTTCTTGGTCAGCCATTCGTTGCAAGCCGCAAAGACCTCTTTCCCTTTCACACCAGGTCTACAAAGGTCAGCCAGATAATCTTGGAGTACTTCTCCTGCGGCCATAACCTCTACCATTTCGGGGGCAGGTGCACCAACATTGAAGTAGCGATGAAGATCGGCGTAATAACCGACCAGATTAGGCACCTCAAACAAGACGTTCAGAGCGTCACCCTCTTCAATGATCTTGTTCTGATAATGGACATGATGCATAGGTCCCGCCAGTCGTGATGAACAAACAAAGAGGTTTCCAAGATATTCATCTGCACCCATTAACAAAGCTAAGCGATGAAGGTCAGCACCGAATTCACGCTCTAAGCGTCCAGCGTATACTAGTGAAGGAATAGCATAAGCTGCGGCATCGTGCATGTCACAGGCATCCTGCAAAAAACCCAACTCTTCTTTGGATTTGACTGCAACTAGATAATCAAACTCATCGGTAACATCGACAGTCTCTACGCCAGGCAGTCCTTTGAGAAGGTTATTGTAGAAACCTGCTGTGATAAGATTCATCCCGATAAAGCCAAGCTTTTCGCAGCCTTTCTTTTGGATAACTTCCACAGCTTTTTCTGCTGCAAAGGAGTCCGCGTAACAGGCATTGTTGAAGACGGGGATTGCAATGTTATTAGTCAGACCGACTTCCCAAGCTATTGCTTTGCCACCTGCACCGCCGTGGCTGATCATAGTCATCGCACCGTCTTTATCGAAAAGTAGGTAAGTGTAATGAATGGAACGTACCTCCGCAAACCAGCGAACATATTGACAGAGGACACCTTCATTAGCCTGAGTTACAACGTAATCTAACCCGCGCTCCTTCATAAATTCCTTAGCTAGATTCCAGCGACGTTCCATCTCTACCTTTGAGGGTCTACCTTGAAAACGAACATTATGCTCAATTTTAACCATTTTTAATCTTTCCCCTTTACATCAAATTTTTACTACTTCTATTGCTTTGAATACCGCTTCGGCCGTCTCGAAGGTGTTGGCACTTCCGCCGAAATCCTTCGTTCTGGGCCCACCAGTAGTTAAATTGTATTCCACAGCTTTCTGAATGAGCTTAGCACCCATTCTTATATTCTCATCGCCGCAGTCATTACCGATAGTGTCCAGCAACAAACTAGCGGTGAGAATGCTAGCAAAAGGATTAGCAAATCCCTTACCCACTGCACGGGGGAAGGTGCCATGATTGGGACGAAACTGCGGAGTAACCCCGCCGACATCTGCCGTAGGGGTAACACCCATACCGCCGGTAATATATGCGCCGATATCACCGATAATATCGCCAATCATATTCTCACAAGCGATGACGTCAAAGCGATCCGGATCCTTAATCAGATGCTCAGCCAAGGCATCGACCTGGGTGAACTGCAACTCAATATCCGGATAATTGGCACTGATCTCAGTAAAAATTTTCCGATAGAAGTCGAAGCTGGTAACGTTCCCATGTTTATTGCCCAAGGTCACCAGCTTTTTGCCATCCTGACGACGGCCATTGCGGCCGCGAGCAAGTCTGAAACAGGTGTCAGCAAATTTCTCGGTTACTCTACGGGTGACAACAATAGTATCATAAGCAGCATCTTCACCGATCATATGACCAGGACGAATATAAAATCCCTCAGCGAGCTGACGCACAAGAAGTACATCGATTTCCTCGCGATTCTTAAGCGGACATTCAATGCCTCTTAAAAGCTTTAGGGGGCGCAAACCGATACTATTTCCCATGCCACTGCGCAAGAATTGAAGAACCTGCATACCGGTCTTATATCCTGGATATTCAGACTTCGACATCTCTACATCATAGTGACCTGCCGAACCGCAGAGCATAGCGTCAGCCTTAGCAACCTCTTCCCCTAAGTTATCCTCACACATCTTGCCGGTTTTGACTGCATACTCAACGCCTGCATCATAGTATTGAAAATCCAATTCGAATCCACCAAGTACCTCCTGGGCCTTTTGCATTGCTTTGGCACCCAGCGGAATTACATCTTTACCCACTCCATCCAAAGGAATTACCGCAATGTTGTACTTTTTCATGTGTCTTCCTCCTCCCGGTGCTAATATCTAAATCTAAGTTTACCTACACACCCAATTACATAAGTTTTAATAGGTTAGGTAGCCACAGAGCTACTTCAGGAACATAAGTGAAAATCAATAAACTTATCATACTAAGGATAACAAAGGGCATAAGTGCTCGTACCATAGTTAAATAGCTAACATTGAATTTGCCCACACCTGCGAAAATATGGATGCCGAAGGGCGGGGTGTTTGTTCCAATAGCTGTGTTTAAAACAATCAGCAAACCGAATAGTGCGGGATCCATTCCCATTCTTTGAATAACAGGGAATAGAATCGGTACCATGATGACCATAGCGGAGAAGCCATCGATGAACATACCCAAAGTAATAAACACTACGGTAATAATCAGTAAAACCATCGAGTCCGGGACATTTAAGAGCAACTGTCCAACTGTTTGCGGAATCTGGGCAATGGTCATAACCCAGGACATGATTGTTCCTGCCGATATTAAGACTAAGATCATGGTACTGGTCTTAGCAGACTCAATAGCGATTCCATAGATTTCTTTAAGCTTAAAGGAACGATAAACAAACACTTCGATAATTAAAGCGTATACAACAGCTAAAGCGGCAGCTTCAGTGGGGGTAACGAACCCTCCATAAATACCACCCAAAATTAGCACTGGTGCTAAAATAGTCCAAAAACCTTCTTTTAAGCTTTTGAAAAAGACTTTCGAGTTAAACTTGCCAATTACAGGTATCTTATTCTTAACCGCATAAAAGACACCATAGGCAGCTAAGATGACACCGAAAACTATCCCCATGCTAAGTCCGACCAAAAATACGTCCTGTACTGACGTTCCGGTGATCGTAGCATATAAAATCATGGCAACTCCGGGAGGAATTAACGAAGATAAACTACTACTGGTACTGATAAGTCCATAAGAAAAAATATCACCATAATTCCCCTGCCGTAAGGCGACAAGGAAGACACTACCAAGAGCTAACATTGATGCCGTTCCCGATCCGGATATGGCACCAAAAACAAGGGAAGCAAGAACTACTGTTATGGCAATTCCACCTTTGAGATGGCCTACCATTGCCTTAGTCAAATTAATGATTTTGTCACCCATAACACCTCTGGCAATAATATCAGCCAACAGCACAAATAAGGGAAGACTTAACAAGGTAAAGGAGTTAACACCTGAGATCATCCTTTGAACTACAATAGTCGGTTCTACCCCTGTAATGAAAAGGGAAATAGCTAACGCTGCAGGCATAGCTAAAGCTACAAACACGGGAAAGCCAATGAATAACAGAGCGATCATCATGATTACCAAAAATACACCTGTTGTCAATTTATTTCCCCTCCGATCGCTTGTCCAAGCTTAATAATAACAAGCTTTAGTGCATTAATTGCCATGAGGAATACCCCAACGGGAAAGCCTAGATAAACCCACGCCATAGATAGGGCGACATTCGTCATAGTTTGTCCAGTTGTATATACATCGAGAGTCATATTCCAACCGAGATAGGCCAAGTAAGTCAAAAAAACGCAGACAATACTGTAAATAACGATATCTAAATACAAGACCACTTTCTTAGGTAGAAATCTTGCAATCAAATCCATGGTTACATGTCCTGTAGACCTCATCAGCAGGCTTGCACCGATAAAGATAACCCAAACCATAAGATATTGTGTTACCTCGGATGCCCAAGGAACGGTTGTTCCAGCGATTGCACTATACAAGATATTAATAAATAAAATTAATGTTGCAGAAATCAAACCAATGGATACTACACCCTTTTCAATATTGGTTTGAAGATTATCGAGTGCAACAAAAACTTTATACTTGGATGAGTCTTTTACGGTATCACTCACCAATATCTCTCCTTCCGTTATTTAAAGGGTTGGGCTGCGCCCAACCCCTAATTAGACTTCTTTTAGTTTAACTCTTCAATCGCCTTTTTAATTCCGTCTAGAATCTGCTTGCCTTGATCTCCGTTAGTTTTTACGTATTCTTCTTCCATTTTGCTGGTTTGCTCTTTGAGTGCATTAACTAAATCATCAGAGGGTTGAAGGAATTGAACCCCTGGCATATCAGTTCTGGCTTTTTCTGTTGTAGCGTCAACGACACCTGCCGCTGCAGGTGCTGCCATTTCTGAAGCATCAGCAATAATCTTTTGGAGATCTTCGGGGATAGCATCATACCATTTTTTATTAACCATCACAAAGCTTGTTAAGGCAAAATGCTTTGTTTCTGTCATGTTTTCGCATACTTCATAGAACTTGTTTTCATACATTTGAGAGATAGGAATATCTAAGGAATTGATACGTCCTGTTTGTAAGGAGGTATATACTTCAGAAAACGCAATAACATTGGGTGGAACACCTAAGTTTGTATAATATTTTCCGGCAATCGAACTACCAATAACTCGAAGTTTCATATCCTTTAATTGACTTGCTTCAGTTACAGGCATCTTAGAGGAAATTGTTGAATAGCCTTCAAACAAGGGGGCTAAGGCCTTAAAACCTTTGTCGTCACCTGCAGCCATGAATGCTTTAAAAGCGTCCGTTTTATAAAGTTCTAAGAGCTTTTGTTGATCAGTTGGGAAAAGATAGGGAATATCAGGTAAAGTGAAGATCGGTTGGAAATCCGTTACTGAAGTGGTTGGGAAGATAACCATTTCAATTGACCCTGTTTGTAAACCCTCAACTTGTTCCTTTGAGTTACCAAGCTGTGAGTTCGGGTAAATTTGAACAGCAATTTTGCCGTTACTTTCTTTTTCTACATACTCTTTAATCTTTTGCGACACTGCATGACGGGGACTTTGTTCAATTTGAGTATGTCCAATTTTCATGACAATTTGCTTCTCATTTGACCCTGTTTTACCAGTGTCTTCACTTGTACTTTTTGCTGCACACCCGGTGAAAGTAAGACTTAAAGCAAGGGCTACTACTAACCCCAACACCTTTTTCATCAATAATTACCTCCTAAAATTCCAACTTTTAATTCTTAAAGCAACAATTAGGATCACCGCATTTAGACTTTAAAGGCATTCTTCCAAATAATTTTAAGGACATTCCTCCTTATCTAAATTTTCACCAAATAAACATTACGAAGGATTGATTTCTTTAACTCATGCGTTTATTATACATTAAAAATTTTCAGATTTAATTATTGCTAAGAACCAAAAATATGCTAGCTAATTTGTTAATGGGGAATAGGCTTTATTTTGCGGAGTATAAAATATTGCTATTCATTTCACAAATGTGGTAATATATAAGGATGATGGGAACCAGGGAGTGCTGGAAATGTAGCGTAAATAACACAAAAAAGCACCGTCTTAAACGGTGCTTTGTCTGTCTTTGTATGGTGGGTTTGAGAGGACTCGAACCTCCGACCCCCGCGATGTCAACGCGGTACTCTAACCAGCTGAGCTACAAACCCATAAATGGTGCCGATGACCGGAATCGAACCGGTACGGTCTTTAAGGACCGCGGGATTTTAAGTCCCGTGCGTCTGCCAGTTCCGCCACATCGGCAAAATTAACGTTTTTGGAGGCGGCACCCAGATTTGAACTGGGGATAAAGGTTTTGCAGACCTCTGCCTTACCACTTGGCTATGCCGCCAAAGTTATGGAGCGGGTGACGAGATTCGAACTCGCGACTTTCACCTTGGCAAGGTGACACTCTACCACTGAGTTACACCCGCATGAATGGTGCCTTAGGACGGAATCGAACCGCCGACACGAGGATTTTCAGTCCTCTGCTCTACCGACTGAGCTACCAAGGCAAGAGTGGCGACCCCGATCGGACTTGAACCGACGATCTCCTGCGTGACAGGCAGGCATGTTAACCACTACACCACGGGGCCGTACAATGTTAAGTTTGGTGGGCGATGACAGGATCGAACTGCCGACATCCTGCTTGTAAGGCAGGCGCTCTCCCAGCTGAGCTAATCGCCCGCGTCAACTGACGAATTTTAGTATACACAAAAAACGCTTTTCTGTCAAAGGTTTTCGTATTAATTGTTTTTGGTATTTTAAGCAACATTAGTCATTATGCTCAATTTTACTCATTATTCTTACCGGATTAACTTGTATCACAAGATATATAAGTTTCTCCAAAACTACCAGCAAGATTCCTTGTCCGTTTTAATTATCCACTGGTGCTACGTAGCGGCATGGCAGGCTTCTCTGAAATTCCCGGCCAGAAAAGATCCTTCACATATGCACGGGATGACACGCCATCTTACTTTACAAAACTAAGAATCGCTTCTCTCACGATTTTCGCTGCCAATAGGGCCGTGCGCTCGCTGCTATCCATCACCGGCGATACTTCTACCAGATCGAAGCCCACTACATTAAGCTCTCCTAAGGCATGAATGGCCTTAATGATTTCCCGGGAAGTGCATCCCCCTGCTTCCTGAGTTCCTGTACCAGGGGCAAAGGCCGGATCTACTACGTCGATATCCAAAGTCACATAGACAGGCTTACCCTTCAGCTCAGGCAACACTTCCTTAAGCGGTTCCAGTACTTCTTCAACAACAAGATGATTATGCTCCTTGGCAAAGAGAAACTCATCCCGAGTGCCGGAGCGAATGCCAAACTGATAGACCCGCTTAGGTCCCAAAGCCTCAGAAATCTTACGCATTACAGTAGCATGGGAGTTAGTCTCACCGGAAAAATCCGTCCTCAGATCCGCATGTGCATCAAAATGTACCACCCTTAGCTCCGGGTATTTGTCGATGAAGGGTTTGATTAAAGGATAGGTAACGAGATGTTCTCCCCCCAGAAAGACTGGGAACTTACCATCTTCCACGACTTGACGTGAGGCAGCTTCTATCAATTGCAGGGATTTCTCTACATTCCCAAAAGGAAGACTCAAATCCCCAAGGTCACAGTAATTATAGTCCAAAAGATCCCGATCCAAGTATACGCTATATTCCTCAATTCCGATGGAGACATTGCGAATACTTAAAGGGCCCAGACGAGTCCCCGGACGAAAACTCACCGTATAATCCATAGGAATTCCCAGAATTACTGCATCTGCCTCTTCATAAGGAGCATCTGCGCCCATGAAAACACCGGGATTCTCTGTCATCTGCTTAAGACTTTCTTTCGACATTATTTCACCGCTTTCTAAAAGACACCGTACCCGTAATCGTAACCTAATTGGAAGAGGCCTTCTTTTCCTTCACCACATCATCGTAAGTTATAGAACGAGTATGCTTAGTATGTGACCAAGACTTATCCTTACGATTAACAAATCCTAAGAATACGATAGGAATCCAACTGTAGATAAATATGGGGTAAAGAATCAAACCCGCATAGGCTCGCCAAGGTAGGCGTTCAAGAGCCAAGGCTGCTACTGGGTAAACTAGCTGAATCGCCGAAAGAATCTGCCAGCCTGACCAGGGCATAACAACGCTAAAGACTTGAACATAGGGGGCTTGCGATCCAGAAATTAAATTAGTAAACATAAAGAAGGTCGCAATCATAACCAAAGCGGGTTGGAACAAATGGACCGCTGCATCAAAATACATAATTTTGCGTTCCTTGAAGGCCTTGTAGATCAGGGGAAAGAAGTACCGCCCTGCTACATCTACTTGACCTTGTGCCCAGCGTTTCCGTTGGTTCCAGGCTTGGACAAAGGTCAGGGGCTTCTCATCATAAACAATGGCATCATGAGCCCAAGTCGTCCTAATGCCACACACTAAGGCTTTCATGGTAAATTCCAAGTCCTCAGTTAGAGAGGTTGCCCCCCAACCAAGATCCTTCAACACTTTTGTGGATATACACATCCCCGTCCCGCCCAAGACGTTATTAAGGAAGCCGGTATTATAACGGGCCAATTGGAGAAGACGGTTGGAAAGCCAGAAAGTTATGGAGAAGGTGTTAGTAACCCATGTATCATAAGGATTCTTAGAATCTAAGTAACACTGTACGATCTGATGCCCTTGACAGAGTTTGCTATTCATCTCTATAAGGAAGGTTTCATTAACTAGATTGTCAGCATCAAAAATAATGACCGCATCATACTGGCGTTCAAGTTTGAACAAACGATAGAACATCCACTCTAGAGCGTAGCCCTTACCGCGTTTTTCATTGTTAAAACGCTGATGGACAAGGGCCCCGGCATTTTTAGCGATTAAGGCCGTTTTATCCGTACAGTTATCGGCTACAACAAAGACATCATATAATTCTTTCGGATAATCCAAATTCAAAAGATTCTCCACCAAAGGACCAATGACCGCCTCTTCGTTATGCGCTGCAACCACCAAAGCAAAGCTTTTTTCTGGTGTCAAAATCTTCTTCTCGGTTCTTCGAAATAAGCCGAAAAGAGAAAGAATAAAGTAATAAAAAGTCATAAAAATTATAATGACCTGAACAGGAATCATAATCATATTGAATAAGTGAGAACCGGTAACACTAGACAAGATATCCATGTTCCCTACCTCCTTTTAACCTTAACAATAATATCATAGCCTTTTTTTAGACGCAAGGCGAAACATGTCTAATAAAAAAGTCTAATGTCGGGATAATATTGGGACAGAATTTTCCCTATGACTAAGCGGATTAAAGCTCTACATGAAATAAGTATCCATTATGCTTGTCCTAGGCATGTATATGAAAAATATCCTTCCCTTATACCAATTTATTAACCTTATCCTTAGCAAATTTTGTGTTTTAACGCCGGTAGTGAGTTTTTAACCAAAGTAAGATTATCATAGATGCACTAAAAACTAAGAACATAAAGCTTGCTTTTAGTGCAAATCCGATAGAAGACCAATAAATTGTACCCACAGATGTTCCCGTAACCCAGGGGATGGCTGCTCGAAAGACCTTAGCAATACCTTGACCAATGAGCATGAAAAGCCCCAACCCGGAAAGTACAGTGATTACACCAACAATACCTATAGGCGTATCTAACCGCCAGCGACGGGTTAGCTCTTTTCTCATCCAATAAAACTCGATTCTTAACTCCCGAACAAAGCGGTTAAGCATAATAATTCACCTCTTGCTATCAGAATATGTAATAATACTGAATTAGAGAATTTGACCTTTTCCGTATAAAATCTCCACTTTTTGGATACAATTTTGCCAAGGAGGTGGATTCATTTGCCTAGATCCTCAGATGACGGTAAATCCTTCCATTGCGATTTCTGTAACCAGAAATTCCGTTTAATGTACGAAGCAACTCTTCATGAAAAAGAAAAGCACCCTGATAAAGAAAACATACTTTAGTTGATCTAACTGACAGTTGTTGCACATAAAAAGACTGCCCATAATCTGCAATAGATTAAGAGCAGTCTTTTTACGTTAGTCAATGGTGGTTCACCCAGTAAAGGCCATAATAGTTAGCACTGTAACTACTAAAAGTGCCAGAACAAATAAACCTGATTTTACGTCCAGATGCAGCTTATCGAGCATGCAAGATCCCTCCTCTTCCTTTGATATTGGGGAGTTCGATGACATGTTGATATGTTGCAAGAGTTAATGTAAAACCTTCACATCTCCTAGTGTATCTGTTGTCTCTAATTGATATTATTTATCATTATAATATCACAAAACTAAAAATATTCTATATCTTCTGCACAGTTTCAAAAACTATTTTTTCTTGTTGCTTTTCTTACCTTTTGAACTTTCTTCCTTGTTACTAAAACGAGCTAATACCCCAAATAAAATACCGATCACAATCCAAATTAATCCGGGAATTATATGCCCGGATACAATCCTATAGATCCCGGCCACAATAAAAACAATCCCAACAAAAACATACCAGATATTCATCTTCATATTATTTTATCCCCCTCTCCTAAACCCTTTACATATCTCAATTCTACCTGACTCCACAATGCTTGTCATTTAAAAATAAAGCACTGACTCTAAAGAAAACCCGGCATCGCCGAGCTTTAGCGAAGGCGAGGCCGCTGGTTGCCCTTATGCGCCCGCATACTTATACTTTCTGATAAGCCAACAACAAAAAACTGCCAACGACCTCATCTCCAAAGATAAGATAATTGGCAGCCTTTCATCATAACCAATCAGGTTACAACAGAGACAACGATTGTTACTGCTGCGACAACCACAACCAGGATAAAAATTATTGATTTCGAGTTAAGATTATATTTGTTCTGCACACGAAATCCCCCCTTCCCTGCCGACTTGGGGTAGGAGATACTCGGGGTGCAAACACCCTCCTTTCCTATATTTTAGTCCAGTTACCTACTGGGCTACTTCTTGTCGTTGGTCTACGACAGCATCCCGATTAGGTCCAAACCTCATCGCTATATTAATTCGGCACTGACCATAAAAACCCTGCTTCAAAATATGAAATCTTTCCAGATTTCAGAAAACTCCTCCCCTCTCTTCCTCTCAATATTTTCTTATATTGCTTTACCTTAGCCTATGCTTAAAATGCCTTAAACTTGTTAAAAACGTAACTAACTATTATAATTAAATTTATCCATGATTGGTAGATGGCTGCCACCTGTTAAGGTTGCAGCCATCTATAGTTTCTTTACAAGTACACTTCGACAGATTCCCATAAAGCAATTGAAAAGCTTAATTCAATTGCTTCAACGCTTTCAAAGTCGGCCCTTCAATTGGGTTCCCATCAATATCATAGCGGGAGCCATGACAAGGGCAATCCCAGGATAACTCCGCGTCATTCCACTGAACTTCACATCCCAGATGGGTGCAGGTCGTATCTACCATGTGGAGATCTCCTTCCGGGTCCATATAAATTCCCGCCCGCTGACCATCTTTATTGGCAATAACCGCTTCCCCCGGGCTTAGGGTATAGTTTTCCTTACCACGCATAAGCTTCCCGGCAACAAGGTCAAAAGCCAGCTCCGATGTATTGACAACAAAGTTCACCGCAGAACTTAAGGTCACCTCCCGAGCAGGATCATAAACAGGCTGCCAAGGTGATTCACCTTTAACAATCAGGTCTCGAATCAGCATTGCGGTCACGGTGCTATTAGTCATTCCCCACTTGCGGAATCCCGTGGCAAGATAAATATTGGGCCTATCCTTGCTAACCTGACCAATATAGGGAACATCATCCAAGGTCGAACAATCTTGCGTGGACCAGTAATATGGATAATCTTCCACTGTATAAAGTTGTTGGGCAAATTCCATAAGGTTTTTATAATGCTCAACTAGGTTTTTCCCATGGCCGGTCCTATGCCTTTCCCCCACAACCAGAATCCTTTCACCATCGGCAGTGGGTAAGCCCCGTAGGGAACGGGCCGGCTCTTCAGCGTTTATATACATGCCGCCGGGAAAAGACTCCTTGGCCTTAACTACCACAGCGTAGGCCCTTTCCTGATAGATCCTTGCCACGTATAGCCCCGGCAGGATATGAAAGGGATAATGAGAAGCTACGATCACATAATCGGCGGTCACTTTCTTCCCTTGGTCTGTAATAACCGTATAAGGGCCATTTCCCCGGACATCTACCCCTTTGGAGTTTTCAAAGATATGTCCACCCTTTGCTTGGATCATATCCACAAGGGCAAGGAGATATTTGCGAGGGTGAAACTGAGCCTGGTTATCAAAACGCAAAGCCCCCTTGACGGATAGGGGAATCGCCAGCTTGGTATCGTAATGGGCATCTATACCCAATTCCTTGGCAGCTTTTAATTCCTTTTCAAGCTTCTCAGTATATTTATCCTCTTGGGTATAGATATAGGCAGATTGGCGGCTAAAATCGCACTCAATCTTCTCTTGTTCCACCAACTTCGCCACGAACTCAATGGCGGATTCGTTGGCTTCGGCATATTGCCTTGCTTTTTCCTCTCCCATTTGCCGGCTTATTTGAGCATAGATTAATCCGTGCTGGGAAGTAAGTTTGGCCGTGGTGTAGGCTGTGGTGCCATGGAGAATATGATCTGTTTCCAGGACAGCAACCCTTAAACCCTCCTGGGCAAGTAGATAAGCTGAACTGATTCCGGCCATGCCCCCGCCGATTACCGCCACATTGACAGAAATATCCCCCGCTAAAGGGGGGAAGTTAGTTTTGGGAGTAGAATCCAGCCAATAAGACGGTGGCGTTTCAAGGCCCCTTTTTAAATAATACTTCTCATTTTCGTGATGGACTTGCATGAGCTTAGACACTCCTTTTTCGGGCTTTGCACAAGGGTGATATTGCTTAGTTACTAAACACAATGCCTTTTTAAAAGTGTTATTATCTTGCCCTTTTTAAGGTGTTATCACTCATGATAAAGTCAAAACATCCCTCACTTTGTATAGAGCGACAGGTCGTATATGTCATGCTGAGCTATTAGCGAAGCATCTTGACCCATTACGATTTGTTCCGAATCTCACGAAAATGATAATTCCGAGGTACCGCCTGGATGTCTTAACCCTTGCACAAGATCCTCCGCCCCGCTCAGGATGACTTATTAGCTATGCCTTTTTTACGATATTAAAGTTTGATTCCAAGAGCCGCCAATTTTGCGGATAAGGGTAACCCAGGGCCCAATAACTAACACCGCGCAAATTATATTCCTTTACTGCGTCAAACTTTGCCTGGGCACTTCTCGCATCTTCAAACCATACTTCGTGATTGGTTCCATTGCTATCGGTATAGCGGAAAAATGGGGATTCCGCAGCTTTGTCATATTGAATAGTGGCGTTATATCGGTAAGCCCGCCGAACCGCCTCTTGGGGACTAAATGTTTCCGCCTCGTTTCCCTGGACATGGGGTAGTGTCCAATCCCGAGCGTAGATTTGGAACCCCAAAAAGATCTTATTGCGAGGCATAACACTGACGGCGTAATCGAGAACCCGTTTGATTTGATTAAATGGAGAAATCGCCTGTGGCGGTCCTTTTCGATAACCCCACTCATAAGTCATTAAGATCACGAAGTCGGCTATGCGGCCATGGGCCGGATAATCATGGGCTTCGTAAAGTAAACCTCTCATTTCACCACTGGTTTTAGGGGCTAGGGCTGTTGAGACAAAAAAGCCCTCCGGGTGCAAACGATCTACCGCCCGTTGGACAAATTGATTATATAATTGACGATCTGCTTGTAAGACATTCTCAAAATCGATATTTAGCCCCCGATACCCTTTGGCTTTCATTGTACTTAAAACATTCCCTAACAGCCGCTCAGTTATCGCAGGGTCAGCCATCACGGTATGGGCAACACTGGAGCCCGCCTGCTGTGCCGTAAAGTTATTAATACACATCATGGGGACAGCTCTTTGGGCTCGGGCGGCTTGAATCGCCTCTTCGTCCTGGGCAGGAATAAGGGTTCCGTCAGGTTCAATCCCATAAGTAAAAGGGGCTAGGTAGGTTAAGTCTTTGCCGACTTCCTGGATGGGACCGATTGCATTGCTACCTAAATTATAAATATAAGCATTCACTTCTATTGAGGGCCTGCTTGGGAATAGAGGATCGGCACCGGGAATTACCAAAGATGTACCGGGATAAATAAGATTGGGATTTTTGATATTATTGGCACTAATTAAGGCTTGCGTTGTTACATTATACTGCTGAGCGATCTTCCAAAGGGTTTCTCCGGATTTCACTTTATGAGTTTTGGGCGAAGGGGTTACCGGTCGACTTGTGACCTTGAGAACTTGACCTGGATATAAGAGAGAGGGATTAGCAATATTATTAAGTCTAACCAGTGCGTCAACGGTGGTTCCATACTTTTGGGCGATCTTCCAGAGGGTTTCCCCGGGAACCACGGTATGATTTTGCCCTGAAATTTGGTCAGGGGTAGGTATAATCAGTGCTTGACCGACAAGTACACGATTGGGGTCGGGTAGTTCATTCAAATTGGCAATTTCCCGGGAGCTCACACCGTAAGTCCGCGCAATCGAGGATAGATCTTCACCCTGTTTAACAACATGGATCAGCATTACCTGGCCTCCTTTCCTTATTAACTCTATTCCCCGACCTATCCAAATGTGTTCTATCCTCAGTTATTTACGCCATGATTTTACATATTCCTCCATAACTTTGTGAAGAAACTTGCCGATCTCCAAGTAATACTCATCTTTAAGATTGGCCAGCGATATCCGTATAGACCACTCCGGTCCCTGAAACCCTCCCCCATTCAAGAGAACAATAGAGGATTCTTCCGCTAATCGCAAAAGCACATCAATAGGCTGATAGTTATTCCGAAGGTACTCTGCGAACTCACTTCCATAATGATGATTGGCCCATTCAAGAAGATCAAATTCCGTATAATAGGCCGCGTCATAAGGATCTTTTCTTAAATCCAAGCCAAGTCCTTCAAAAAGAAGCCTTTGACGGCGATGGCAAATAGCAAGGGTTTGCTGTTTATATCTATTCACCTTATCCTGTAAAGCAAAAATCGCAAAGAACGCCATTTGCACCTGTTGAGGTGTCGATAAACCGGCTGTATGGTTGAGTGCTACTTGGCGGCTATCTGCGACAATCCGGTCAATAAATGGAATCTCTTCCGGGTTTGTCGAGATGCCCGCATACCGAATCCTTAGCTCCTTCTTTTTATCTGCGGGTAATTCTCTTAATAACTTATCAAATACGTTTTCATGATGGAGAGCAATAGTTCCCAACCGCCAACCAGTAACCCCGAAATACTTCGAGAAGGAGTAAACGGCAAGCGTATTATAGGGCAAATCCGCCATCAGCGAACGGAACCCTTCCACAAATGTTCCATAGACATCGTCAGAAATAATCATTAGGTTCGGATTATCATGTTTGACAATCTTAACCAGCTTTTTTACGCTTTCAGGCTTGAGCGCCACCGAAGGCGGGTTGCTGGGATTGACGATAAATAAAGCTTTAATGGAAGGATCACATAGCTTAGCTAACTCCGAATCAGGGTACTGCCAAGTATGAGTGCCGTCAGCCGTTAACTCATCGGCATTGATCATTACAACCTTAAAATCGTAGCGGGGCAAATGAGGAATTTCCAGATACGGTGTAAAGATCGGAGTCATGATTGCAATCTTATCCCCAGCAGACAATAATTCGTTGGCAAGCAAGGAATCAAAGATATAGCACATAGCTGCCGTAGCTCCTTCGACAGCAAATAAGTCAAATCTTCCGGTAGGCGGCTTATTGTAGCATAGTTCCTGAATCAGATAACTATGTATAACTTTCTCAATCAGCCTTAACATACGATCAGGCATTGGATAATTATCACCAATAATTCCATCGGTTAACTCATGTATCCATTCATCCGGATCAAAACCTTCCTCAACGACTCCATAATTATAGATCTTCCGAAGCAGCTCAGTCCCGGGGGCGTTACTATGCTTTTCCAAATAATCTAGGAAACGCTCGGCAATTCCGGCTTTATTAGGCATGCCGGCCAAATCATGATCGTTCCAAACTCTTCTGCACTCGCCAACAGCAAAGTGTCCGAAGGTAAAAAAAGCCTCCCTCGGTGTTGCCGCAATCCAGTTGGGATTACCCCTACCTGCATCTAATAAGGTTCGTGCACTTTTTTCTCTTTGCCCATTTGCTAATTGTATCAACTTAGACTTTAATTCGAAGGGGCTGATTTTGCCATATACCTTTTCGATTTCTTGTCTCTGAATGTTCAACTTATCGATGTCTACCACTTCCCTAATAATTGTTCAAAGGTATATTACCCCCCCATTTCAAGCTCTATCCAATTTACCTATCGATGTTGAACAAAAGTTATCCCCTCCATAAGGGATACACCGTCTAAGCCTATGATCTCATGAATTACCCGCTCCAAGTTAGCTTTTTTAGAAATACTAATCTTAAATTCAACCGGTATGCCGACTGAGTCGTTCATCGGCAGAACTGATACATGTTTTATAGCCATCTGATTTTTGCTTAAAATCTCGCCGATTTCCCTAATCTTGCTTTCTTTAGTAATCCTAAGCTTTAGATGTTTCTGATTCTTAAAGAGTATTTTTTCAAAGAAACCGTCCAAAGTTAAAAAGACAAATAAAGTGGTCACTAAGGCCGAAATATACATGCCCGTTGCCACAGCCATCCCAATGGCCGCCACGACCCAAATACTCGCAGCAGTAGTTAACCCCCTTACCGAATTCCCTTCCCGCAAGATAGTACCGGCACCTAAAAAGCCTATTCCGGTAACAATATTGGCGGCAATCCGGGCAGGATCTTTGTTTACATAATTAAAGGATGTAAAAGCATACATCGAAATAAGCGTTACCAAAGCCGAGCCCAGAGCGACTAAAATATGAGTTCTCAAACCCGCAGGCTTATGGATTTTTTCCCTCTCCCAACCGACAATTCCACCCAGAATACATGCTACAAGCAACCTCAAAGTTATCTCGTATTCATTAATAATCATCCAAGCACCCCCTAAAGCTAATATGTACCAAAAATAATACTTTAGTAAATAGATTATAACATTTAACTTCATCTTACGTAGGAAAAAAGCAAACAGACCATCCCCTTAGATGGCCTCTTCTGTTGCATAACCCTATACGCTATTACTACTCATAATAATCCATGGTTGAAGTGACCTCAAAGCCACAAGAACGATAAAGATTTAGCTGTACTTAGTTAGGCAATTCCTCAACATTCTTTGGTTTTTTAGCCCTGACATTCTTTATGCCTGTATAAATAGCCACGATTGAAAAAATAATTCTTAAAGCAACCTCAGGTAACATATGGGCCAAGGAACCGCCCAAAAATGTACCAGGTAGAATGCCCACTACTAAACCCGGCAATATTTTCGTGTGAACATTCCCGTTGCGCCAATGAGTAAAGGCACCGGTTGCCGATGCCGGAATCATTGCCAGTAGAGAAATCCCTTGGGCTATCTGTTGACCCATACCTGCAAAAACTACCATAGCCGGCACCATGATAGAACCACCCCCGACTCCCATCATCCCGGAGAGGAATCCGGTCAAAGCACCGATGCATAATAAGATAATTGTTTTTTGCCATAGTGTTGACGAAAGAGAAAATTCCCCGATATATGGCTTCAGCAACAAAAGTATAGTTACAAAAAACAGAAAATATCCAAAGGATCTTTTGAGTTTCCATTCCGGAAGGGATGTCGCATAACGGGCTCCTATTCTGGCAGTAATCATTGCGGTAGAAGCCAAAATCAGGGCAGGTATCAGCTCAATGGAACCGCTTAAGGAATATGTTACAGCACCCGAGATCCCCGTAAAGACCACACCGACCAAGCTCGTACCGTGAGCCATATGTTGGTTGATTTTTAAGATACCTACCATAAGAGGGATCATGATGATTCCGCCGCCCAAGCCAACGAGTCCGCCGAAAAATCCCGATAATAGACCAATAACCAAGCCAATCAACAATATATTCATCTAATTCAACCTCCAGATTTATGTAGCACATAACAATAACATAACCAACATCGCATGTGCTTCATTATATCATTGGCAGTTTAAAATTTCTCTCCTGAATCTCCCAGGTGGGGCTGCGCCTCATAGTATGTTTCACCGGACATAGTGCCAGGCCGCGGTCCAAGTATCATCACCGATGGAACCGACCCCAGATGTCTTGCATGACGATATGTTTGCTACTCCCTAAAAAGTCAAAAGACCATCGTAACAATGGTCTTTTGCACTTACCTGGCAACACGAAAACGTAAGCAGCCCATCCCTAGCCTCTATCAATAAGATGACCAGCCACCGTCTACTACAATAACCGTTCCATTTACAAAGCTGGAATCTTCAGTCGCCAAAAACAAGGCCACCTGAGCGATTTCTTCAGGCTTTCCGGTCCGGGGATTGGTACCCATGCCTGTCATTTGGCGGGAGATACCAAACTGGTTAGGATTCGTAATCGTTGAACCGATATTAGTCTCCACCGCTCCCGGAGCGATAGCATTACAGCGAATACCTTTCTGGGCATACATAAAGCCGGTATTTTTGGTGAAGCCGATCACTGCATGCTTAGATGCAGTATAGGTTGCTCCAGCCCGTGCTCCATTTAAACCGCCTGCCGAGGCGATATTTATAATGACCCCGCTTTCTTTCTCCAAGAAAATCGGAAGCACCTTGCGGGTTGAACGCATAACACTGGTAGTATTGACAGCAAAAACCCGTTCCCAATTCTTATCTTCTATATCGGCAGCCGGTTCAAAATTATCCATAATTCCCGCATTATTCACGAGAATATCAACTGTACCATAGGTACCGACAGTCGTATCAACTAAGGTCTGTATATCTTCTTCCAAGGCAACATTGGTTTTGATGGCAAAGGCTGCAGCACCCTTTGCCTTGATTTCATCGGCAACCAAATTTGCCCCTTCCAAATTCAGATCAGACACAACAACCTTAGCACCTTCCTTAGCGTAAAGGAGAGCAATCTGTTTCCCCATTCCGGAAGCCGCACCGGTCACTATCGCTACTTTGTCCTTAAGTTTCATTTAGTTTCCTCCTCAAAGAAAATTATTTGCTTCCTCTACCTTCACCCGATGTTTTTACACATTCTTATCTTTATCTCTAACTACTATCCCCCTTTAAACACTCAATAATAGTACCCATTATTTAGAATACTTATTAATTACCCTATTTTACCTTATTATTTGGATAATGGCTATAGTTAATTATCTTTTCCGATTAGGAGACTCTCCACATTATAGAGAACCTCACAATCACATATTCCGCCATTCTTTTTAAATATCTCTAAGATATCGTTGATTTCTCCGCGACTTAGCTGCATCTGTGTAAGGATCTGGCGACTAAAACGATAGGTGTGATCACAGCGGTTACCCTCTAACTTTTCATTGAGCCGGTAAAAGAACATGCGGTGAAAAAGCATGCCCAAAACCTCGGCATCCTTGTTTAAGCTTGCTTTCTCTGCACTAAAAAGAGCATCATATTCCAAATTCGCCGACTTCACCCCATGGACCAGACGGCGATTAACTTCTTTCTCGATTTCTTTTCGATTCTTCAGAACAGGTTCCTCAGGCAATATTTCATAAATCATAATAACACCCCTTATAAATAAGCGTAGCAAAAACAGATATCTGTCAAAAAGGTTATCATTTTGTCTAATGATTACTTTAGTATACTCAAAATTACTAATCTTATCTAAAATGCTGCTTGAATCCACTCGCTTATTGCTCTTCAAGAAAGCAGATCATTTCTAAAACCCGATTTTTCCGGTCATCGTCCAGCCGTTCCAAATAGGAATTCAGAAATCTCCGCATAGTCTGCTCGGCCATCGGCAAATATACGGCTTGCCTATCTTCTTCGCAGGGGTGTCTTTTGATTAGTGCTGCAACCTCTACATCACCCAGCAAATCCAGCACCTGAATGACCTCCTCTTCCTCCAGCAAGGCATCGGTAAGCAGGTCTTCCAAATCGTCAAAGGACTTAACTTGCTCTTTGATGAGCTGAAGTTTATCCTCAAGACTGCGGCAAACAAGCAACTCGTCAATCAACTTGCGATATTCTTCATCGTCCATCTTATAACCGGTCGAAAAAATGATTTTGGGGACTGAATCAGGATCGAAGGGAACTACGAAGATTTTATCCAAAGTGTTTAGCTCCAATCCTTGAGAGATATCAGCAAGAATTTGGGGAAGGCTTTTTGCTACATATTCCCTTAGGAAAGTATCATTAATGTTTAACTCTTCCAATACCTGCACTGCAGCTTTGCTGATCTTCAAAGCCCTTGCTTCAGAGCTGTCTTGTAATAGTTCATCATGCAGGCGTTCGATATCCGCACAGGAAATGGCCAAACTAAGAACGCTGCGCTTAGCTAGGGCACATGCCAAAGCGGAAGTAAGAACCTGTTGAAAGATATTGATCAGCAAATTTTCGTACCCTTTATCATATCCGCAAAGCAAGTGATGAACAGCCTTTGCAGAAAACTTTATGCAAAATTCATTTTCGAGCCGTAAACTTTCCAAATACCTGTTCATGAACTCTACACCCGTCAGTTGGTTTATAGGGTTGCACAGTTGATAATCAATAGATGCGGGAATTTCGTGGGCTTCATAATCCGGCTTGTAGGATAAGAAAAAAAGTCCCAACCCCTCTTCGCTGAGCGTGGCATTATAGGTGTAGTTTAAGGTGGACAACGGATTATTTTTAATTTGTTCATAAATACCCTGAGTATCCGCCACCTTGGTCGTGATTAATTTTCGCCCACTTTGGTAAATTTCCTCAATTCTTACCGTTTTAAGTTCATTGATCGCCCTGGTGGTTTCTCCTAAGTGTTTCAAATATAGGCCCATGGTATAAAGATTGGATTTCATAATACTTTCGGCGACTTCAACTCTTATGGAACTACTTTCCCCGCCATTGTATTTTTGGCATTTATACGCTAAGAATCTAAAACATTGCAGTTGAATCTGCTCCACTTCGGAATTCGTAAAATATCCCTGAGCCGATCCTACCTGAAGAAGGGCTGTAAAATAAGCTTCACTGCTGAGATCGGATGAGATATAGATCTGCTGCTTCTCAATATCTGTCTTCATCTTGCTCATCTTCTGGAACCTCCTCATCTTCTGCAGGGTATTCCCAGTAATTCGGGGCATAACCAAATCGCAAATTACTGGCCATATTGTTAAGTTCCCGCCCTGACAGCAGCTCCAACGATCCCTGACAAATCCCGTTGAAGCGACTGCTCATAAAATGAATCAATTCATCATCACTCAGCAAATCGAGAGTCCCATTCTTATAGTAATAAAATATTTCTACAAGTTCATGGAGAGTTTCCGCATAGTTATGGTTAGAGATATAAGGAGAATGGCAGAATTCACGAATTATCTTTTGAATAACTCCTCCCCCGAATTCAATTCGACCGTTGCTTTGCAAGGCATAGGTACGCGTTTCCACCAGTTCAATTGCCTGATAATAAGACAAGGTGAGGCCAAATTGGGCAGTATATTCATTACACTTTTCAATATCTATTACTGCCTGTTTTTGGATCAGTACGGACGCTAAGCTCATCATTTCCAAAGCCACCTTGGGTCACCTCCATCTGATCTAAGATTTTGGAGCTAAAAACTTTTTCAAGTTTGCCTATTGACATTGATTTGCAAATATGATATAGTTAAATAGGATAATTATAATATTGCTTAAATTATTTAGT